>DASSNA010000355.1:0-13164 GCA_035688445.1 Solirubrobacterales bacterium
AGTAGGCGATCAGCGAGAGTTCGTGAGGTCCTGCCCCTAGCGCCACGTCCTGGTAGAGGATGTGGGTTCCGGGACCTTCCTGCGAGGCGATCGCCGCGAAGTTGCCCTCGGGCGGGGGTGGGACCGTGGAGGGGACTCCCAGCGGATCTTCCGTCCCGGTGTAGGCGAACCAGCTGCCGCTTTCGGGGGGTTCGTTTTTGACGTGCCAGCCGCTCAGGGTCCCGGTCTCGAAGTCGCCGTTGACGACGAGGTTGGCGGCAGCGACGGCGGGCAGAGCCATCGCCCCCACCGCGAGCAGCGACACGAGCAAGGCAAATCCCTTCACACCAAAACGACCCACCGCAACCTCCTTGACTTCACTTGATTGCTTTGCGGCGGGAAACCTAGCCTTCGAAGAGGACGACGCCTCCCCTATCCCTGCATGGTGACGAAGCGCTCCTCGGTCAGCTCGTAGACGGCGTAGGCGGGGCCCTCGCGGGTGTTGCCGGAGTCCTTGACGCCGCCGTAAGGCTGCTGGTCGGTGCGGAAGGTCGGGACCTCGTTGATGAGGACGGCGCCAAATTCGAGGGTGCGGCCGGCTTGCAGGCCGCGGCCGATGTTGCGGGTGAAGACGCCCGCCTGGAGGCCGAACTTGGAGTCGTTGGCTAGGCGCAGCGCTTCGTCGAAGTCGCTGAAGGTGTCGATCGTCGCGACCGGGCCGAAGATCTCCTCGCACCAGACCTTGGCGTCTTTCGGCGGCGCCTTCAGCAGGGTCGGGGCGAGACAGCGGCCCTCGTCGACGAGCTCGCCGCCGGTCAGCAGCTCGGCCCCGCCGGCGACCGCCTCGTCGACCCAGGCCTTGACCCGGTCGCGATCGTCGGGGGTGATCAGCGGGCCGACGTCAGTGCCCTCGTCGAGCGGGTCGCCGACGGTGAGCTTCTCGACGTTGGCGACGAGGCGCGCGGTGAAGGCGTCGGCGACGTCCTCGTGGACGAGGATGCGCTGGATCGAGATGCAGCTCTGGCCGGCGTGGGAGAAGGCGTGGATCTGGGCTTTGTCGGCGGCCGTTTCCCAGTCACCGTCCTCGGCGACGATCAGGGGCGCGTTGGAGCCAAGCTCGAGGTTGACCTTCTTGTGGGGGACCTTGGAGCGGATGTCCCAGCCAACCGGGGCCGAGCCGGTGAAAGTGAGGGCGCGGGTAAGCGGGTGCTCAACGATCGCGTTGCCGACCTTGGAGCCGGGACCGGGCACGACCGAGAGCCAGTTCTCCGGCAGCCCCGCCTCGAGCAGGATCTCGGCCAGCTTCAGAGCCGAGATCGGGGTCTGACCGGCGGGCTTGAGGACGATCGCGTTGCCGGCGGCGATCGCCGGGCCGAGCTTGTGGGCGACGAGGTTGAGCGGGAAGTTGAAGGGGCTGATCGCGCCGACCACCCCGTAGGGGACGCGCAGCATGATCCCGAGCTTGCCGGCCCCGGCCGGGGCGGCATCCATCGGCACCGTGCCGCCGGTCAGCTTGCGCGCCTCGACCGCGGAGAACTCGAGGGTGGAGACGCAGCGTTCGGCCTCGACCGTCGCCGTCTTCAGCGGCTTGCCGGCCTCGGCGGCGATCGTCGCCGCCAGCTCGTCGCGGCGCTCGGCGACCAGCTCGGCGGCGCGCTCGAGCACGGCGGCGCGCTTGTGCTGGGGGAAGTCGGTGCTCTCGAAGGCCTCGTGGGCGGCCTCGATCGCCCGCTTGGCGAGTGCCTCGTCGGCCTGCGCCACCCGGCCGACGACGCTGCCGTCATAGGGGCTCTTCACCTCGCCCCACTCGCCGGTCGCCTGCCACTCGCCGGCGGCGAGGAGCTTGTGATCGGTTGCCTCTACGGTCTGCGTCGCCATCGAGCCCTCCTCGAAATTTCGTGTGCATCCAGAGTACGGCCCCGCGCATGCAGGCCGCTACTCCGATCCGTTGAATCTGTTGACTCGGAGATGTCCAACTTCGTGAGCAAGCTGCGTGCCTTCCTTGTCACTTCGGTGACGGCTGCCCTTCTCTTCTCTGTTTACCCGCTCGCGGCCTCCGCCAGCGTCAGCTGGATCGTCCACGGCCGCGGCTTCGGCCACGGGGTCGGAATGAGCGCCTACGGCGCCTACGGCTACGCCAAGCACGGCAAGGGCTACAGCTTCATCCTCGGCCACTACTACCAGGGGACCAGCCTCGGGACGCTGGAAAAAACGCGGGTGGTGCGGGTGCTGCTCGGGATCGAAGGGGGCGATGTCGGCTTCAGCGGCGCTACCAGTGCCTGCGGCGAGCGGCTCGACCCGAAACGCAGCTACGAGGCGCACCGCAACGGCGGCTCGGTGCGGCTGCGCAGCTCCGGCGGCAAAACGCTCGCCAACTGCGGGCGGACGCTGCGCGCTGCCGGCAACGGCACGATCGCGATCGCCGGCTACGGCACCTACCGCGGCGCCCTGGAGACGGTGCCGACCGAAAGCCAGGCCGGCTCGCTCAACGTCGTCAACGCGCTCGCCGTCGACGCCTACGTCAAAGGGGTGATCCCGAACGAGTCGCCGCCGTCCTGGCCGATGGCCGAGCTGAAGGCCCAGGCGGTCGCCTCGCGCTCCTTCGCCCTCACCGCCGGGGTCGGCGGCAACGGCTTCGACCTCTACGCCGACACCCGCAGCCAGGTCTACAAAGGCCTCGAAAGCGAGTACAGCAGCTCCAACGAAGCCGCTGAGGCGACCCGCGGCCAGGTCCTCACCTACAACGGCAAGATCGCCGAGACCCTCTTCTCCGCCTGCTCCGGCGGTCACACCGAGAGCATCCAGAACGTCTTCGGCGGTCCGGCGATCCCCTACCTGCAGGGCGTCCCCGACCCCTACGACTACTACTGCCCGCTGCACGAATGGACGCTGAAATTCAGCGGCCCGGAAATCAGCGCCAAGCTCGGCGGCTACCTCAACGGCCGCCTGAAAAAGGTCGTCGTCACCAAGACCGGCGCCTCCCCCCGGATCATCCAGGCGAAGCTCTTCGGCACCGGCGGCGTCACCACCGTCAGCGGCACCGACCTCGAGTCGGCGCTCGGCGGCTACGACACCTGGATGACCTTCCAGAAGGTCGTCGCGGGGAAATAGGCACGCGAGACCACGAGAAACCGCGCTATACGCGGTGTGTCGCCGTCTCGGTGAGACAACAGTCGCTAGGGCAGCACCAACTCTGCGAAGACTGCGTGGTGGTCCGAGTTGACCACGTCCTCGACCGAGTAGTCGGCGATGCCGAGGCGGCGGTCGGCGAGGACGTGGTCGATCGTGACCGGCGGGATCAGGTGGCCTTCGGCGGGAAGGTCGGCTCGAGGCCGTCGCCGGCTACCGCGCCTGCGTCGCGGTAGCCGCGGTCGACGACGTCGCGGAACTGGGACTGGTCGAAGGTGCCGTTGTAGTCGCCGGCGAGGTCCCAGGGGGCGCCGCGGCCGGCCGAGGGCAAGCTCGCCAGCGCTTCTTCCCATTCGGTGGTGCTGTTGGGCTGCGGCGGGAACGGGTGGACGCCGACGATCCGGACCACGCGGCCATCGCCGAGGCGGAGCTGGGCGCGCGGGGAGCGGAAGAAGAAGCGCCGGGGACCGGGCAGAGGGCGCAGCGGCCAGTGCGAGTAGAGGCCAGCGCCGGAGGCGCTGCGGTGGGTCTCCAGGACCGCGTTCGGCATCCGGCTGCCGAGGCCGGCGGCGGCGAGCTCGCGGGCGAAGCGCGGGTCAGCTCCTCGACGCTGAGGACATCCGGGTGGAGGCGGTCGACCAGGGCGACGAGCGCGTCGGGGTCGGCGCCGCCGTGGTGGACGTTGGCGGCCAGCACCCGCAGCGTCTCGCGGCCTTCGACCGCGACCAGGTCGCTCCCCACCGCCCGCGGCAGCACGACCGCCGCCAGGCTCAGGGTCGCCAGCCCGGCGACCGCCGTCGCGGCCCAGTTACTGAGCGCGGCGGCGATGCCGGCAACGAGGAACGCAGCCACCGCCACGTAGGGGGTGAAGGCCATCATCGCAGCCAGCGGGAAGCCATTGTCGATGCCGAGCAGGCGCAGCAGCGCCCATACGGCAAGCGGAGCGACCGCGACCCAGATCAACCAGTAGCGCCGCGCCCCCGTCGCGTGGCGAGTTTGTCTACCCCTGGTTTGCAAACTCGCCAATCAGCCGTCCGGATAGGGCTGGATCGGTATCCCGTGATCGGTATCCCTCATCCCTAGCTCGTAGGCGCCGCCACCCGCGAGGGTGAGCTGGCGCGGCGGCTGGCCGGGGCGTTCTACGGTCAGCTCGAGGTCGGCGACCGAGCAGTTGACCGTGTTGTGCTCGGGACCCTTCGGGTCGGCGTAGACCCAGCCGACGAAGTCCTTCTCGGGGGCGCTGACACGGCCGTGGACGACGACGTCCTTGCCGGGGAGCACGAAGCTGCAGACGGTCGGGTGCTCTTCGACCCGGGCGGAGCGGATCGCGCCGAGGCCACCGAGCCGGTGGGGCTCGCCGTCGAGGACCAGCATCCCCGAGGGGATCCAGGGGCTGGTGCGGGAGCCGAGGCGGACGCGGGCGGCGCCGGCGTCGAAGTAGGTGTCGGGGGCGTCGGGGAAGCCGGTGCCCTCGATCCAGACCCAGCGCTCGGCGTGCTCCGTCCCCCAGTTGTGGCCGATCATCCCCGGCCAGCCGGTCAGCTCGATCGAGGTGTCGTCGATTTCGAGCCGGCCCTCGAAGCGGGCGTCGGGAAAGGGCGCGAGGAACTTCGTTTTCGGCAGCGGCGCCTTGTAGAGCCAGTCGGCCGGGAGGTACTTGCAGGGCTCGGCCTCGCCAGTGAAGGTGAGCGACCAGGCGGCGCTGAGCGCCTCGGTGTCGACCGAGCCCTCGGCGCGGCCGGGGCCGATCTCGGCGTCGGCGACGCGGACCCAGGAACCGTCGGGAGTGGAGAGCTCGGCCGCCGGCACCGTCACCTTCGTCGCCCGCGGGCCGGGCGCGTCGCGGTCGAAGAGGCAGAACCAGATCGAGGCGTTGGGCTCAGCGCCGGGCCGCTTGTGAACCGTGTGGCGGATCCAGATCCCCTGCCCCCCGTCCGGCCGACAGACCTTGATATAGAAGCTCTCGTAGTGGCCGGCCTTGCCGCCGACCTCCGTGAACCGCGCCCGTTCCTCCATGCGGGGACTCTAACTACGTTCCGTGGTTCCTTTGTCCGGACATAGAGGACAAAGGAACCACGGAACTCAGACCTTGATGGTGATTACGTCGCCGTCCTGCACGAGGTAGTCGCGGCCCTCGATGCGGAGGACGCCTTTGTCTCTCGCAGCGACGTAGCCGCCGCAGGCGACCAGGTCCTCCCAGCCGATCACCTCGGCTTTGACGAACGCTTCCATGATCTCGGTGTGGATCGTGCCCGCGGCCTCGAGCGCGGTGGCGCCGCGCCGCAGCGGCCGGGCGACCGCTTCCTTGTCCTCGCCGGCGGTGAAGAACGTGATCAGCTCCAGCAGGTCGTAGGCGGCGCGGACCAGGCGCGCCAGGCCGGAGCCCTCGACCCCGTAGGACTCGCGCATCTCCTCCGCTTCGGCGGCGTCGAGCTCGGCCAGCTCGGCCTCGATCCGGGCGCTGACCGCGACCACCCCGGCGCCGACCGAGTTGGCGTGGGAGACGACCGCTTCCGGCGCCTCGGCGTCGCCCTCGTCGACGTTGGCGACGTAAAGGATCGGCTTCGTCGTCAGCGCCTGCAGGTTCTGGGCCGCCAGCGGGGCGCTCTCCGGCACCGGGATCGAGCGTGCCGGCCGCCCGGCGGCGAGCGCCTCGTGCACCGCCTGCAGCCACTCGTGCTCGATCGCCGCTTCTTTGTCGCCCGACTTCGCCTGCTTGCCGACCCGGCCGAGCCGCCGCTCGACCTGGTCGTAGTCGGCGAGCACGAGCTCGGTCTCGATCGTCTCGATGTCGGCGAGCGGGTCGACGCGGCCGTCGGGGTGCGGCACGTCGGACCCGGTGTGGCAGCGGACGACGTGGCAGATCGCGTCGGTCTCGCGGATCGAAGCGAGGAACTGGTTGCCGAGCCCCTCCCCTTCCGAGGCGCCTTTGACCAGCCCGGCGATGTCGTGGAAGTCGATTTTCGCCGGCACCAGCTCGGAGCTCTTGACGGTCCCGCCAACCTGCTCCAGCCGCTCGTCCGGCACCTGGGCGACGGCGACGTTGGGCTCGATCGTCGTGAACGGGTAGTCGCCCATCTGGGCGCCGCCCTTGGTCAGGGCGTTGAACAGGGTTGACTTGCCAGCGTTCGGCAGCCCGACGATGCCGACCTTCATCAGTGCCCTCCCGTCATCAGAAAGTGAGCGGAACGATCAGGCCGAGGACGATGCCCAGCAGGGCGCCGGCGAGGACGTCGGACGGGTAGTGCATACCGAGGTAGGGGCGGCCGAGCGAAAGCGCCAGGGCGACGAGGAACGCGGCTGAGGTCGCCGGGTCGACCCGGCACATCGCCGTCGCCACCGCGAACGAGGAGAAGGCGTGGGCGGAGGGGAAGCTGAGCGAGCTCGGCGCGCCGCCGAGCGGCGGCAGGCCCTCCAGCACCGGGCGCGGCCGCCGCACCGCCAGCTTGATGAGGTAGTTGAGGCCGATCGCCACCGGTCCCAGCAGGGCGCAGATCAGCCACGATTCCCAGCGGCCGTTGTCGATGATCGCCAAGACGACGCCGAGCACGACCCAGACGAGGGCGTTGTTGCCCGCCTTGCCGAGGGCGACGGCGGCGTCCTCCACCGCCGGCGTGTGGCCGTGGGTGCGCATCCAGCGCAGCAGCTTTAGGTCGAGGTCCCGCATCAGCCGGGGGAGGATAATCGCCGCCTATGTCCACCGTCCCCGGCTACGTCCACACCCCCGGCCACCACTGCGGCTCGACCGCGCTGCGCAACCTGCTCGCTTTCCACGGGATCGAGATCAGCGAGGAGATGGCGTTCGGGCTCGGCGCCGGCGCGGCTTTCTACTACCTGGAGATGGACCAGGGCTCGCCGAGCCGCTGGTTCAACGGCCGCACCGCCCGGCTCGAGGAGAGCTTTCGCGAGCTGACCGGGGTGGCGCTGGAGCTGCGCACCTTCGCCGAGGAAAACGGCGGCGCCTGGGAGGCGGCAAGCGCGGAGATCGACGCCGGGCGCCCAACGCTGCTCCTCACCGACCTCTACTACCTCGACCACTACGGCAACTCGGCGCACTTCCCAGGGCACGCGGTGGTCCTCGCCGGCTACGACGATGAGGTGGCGCACCTCTCCGACACCGGCTTCGAGGAGCTGCAGACGACGCGGCTGGAGAACCTGGCGCGGGCGCGCCACAGCGCCCACCCCGCCTATCCGCTGGAAGGCCACATGTTCACCGTCAACGCCGAGCTCGACCGGGCGCAGCTGGAGGCGGCGGTGCCGCGGGCGGTCGCCCAGGCGGCGGCGGAGATGATCGAGCCGATCTGGGCGCCGTTCGCCGGCATCCCGGCGCTGGAGCGCCTCGCGGCCGAGGCCGGCTCCTGGCCGGAGGCGGTCGCAGACTGGCAGTGGTGCGCGCGCTTTGCCTACCAGGTGATCGAGCGCCGCGGCACCGGCGGCGGCTGCTTCCGGCTGATGTACTCGCGCTTCCTCGCCGAGGCGGGCTACGACGAGGCGCCGCTGGCGGCCGAGGCGGCGGCGCGCTGGAGCGAGCTGGCCGACGCCTTCAAAGCCGCGAGCGAGAGCGACGAGCCGCGCCCAGAGCTATGGCGCGCCGTCGGCGACGATGCCCAGCGCGTGCTCGAGGCCGAGCAGCGCCTCTGGACGAGTCTCCGAGATTCAGCCTGAAAAGCGCCTACGAGCGCTATTGCACCGGTTTGCCGATCCAACGCCGGGGTACCCACTGCCCCATGACTATCGGAGCAGGCATCTTCCTCATCGCGGTCGGCGCGATCCTCAAGTTCGCGACCAACCTCCACGTTCAGGGCATCAGCATCGACACGATCGGTGTGATCCTGATGATCGCCGGCGCCGCTGGCCTGATCCTCGGCATCTTCCAGGAATTCATCTGGTCCCGCCGCCGGGTCCCCCCGGGCGAAGCCCCCGCCGTGGAAGAACGTCGCGAAGTTAGGGACCCGGCCTACCGCGACACGCCGCCGCGGTACTAACTGCGCCGAGGTAGGTCGAAACGCGGCCTACCTCCCTTTTCCGCCCCTGAGCGCCGCGAGGGCGCCGAGGTTGTCCAGCGAGGTCACCAGCCCAGTCGTCACCGCCGTCGCCGCCGTACCCCAGACGATCGCCGCCAGCCAATCCGGCAAGGTCCCCCAGGTCTTTCCGAAGTAGAGAGCTTCGAGCCCCGTCGCCAGGGCGAGGAGAGCGGAGACCGCCACCACGAAGAGCTGGATCAAGAACGCCCGCCACACCGCTTGATTGGCAGCGTCTTCGGTCAGGGGCGGTGGTGGCGGTGGCGACGAGGGGGGAGGCGCGGCGGGTGCGGCAACAACCGGCGAGGACACAGTTGGCGCGATCGGCGGCTGCACCTCCGCCTGGACCGCCGGCGCGCCGGGCCGACCTTCTCGACAGATGCGGCCCTGGATCCCGCCGAGCAGGCCGGGCGAGGGGCTTGCTTGACCTCTGGCGGCTTCCACTTCCGGCTTTAGGTCCCACCATTCCCCCCTCGCCGAGCGAAGCTGTTCCCCGGCTTCCCCGAGCACGTCGCCATCTTCGGCAATCCAGAGCTGGTGCCGGCACGTCTCCAACCTCCCGCGCAGGCGGCGCAGCTTCGCCTCTTGCTCGGGAGGGGAGGGCAATTCCTTCCATAGCTCCTCCAGCCGCTCTTCCAAGCCCCGGAGCACCCGGATCTGTTTCCCCCTGTTGTCCATTTCTTCGAGCGTCGATTTCAGCGCCCCCGCCTTAACTCTCTCCCCGGTCAAGAGCTTTTCGCCTTCCTGGTCGAGTTTTGGCTTCTCCTGGGCGCTGTCGGTATCGCGCAGCCCCGGCAGCTGTACCGCCCGCGGCTGATGCAGCGCCGTTTCCAGGCCGCGGGCGTGCTGGGGGACCTCCCTCAGCAGATCGATCTGGGCCTCGACCACCGCAATCGCGGCTTCGAGGTTTTCCACCACCGTCTTGTCGATCTGGACGACGACCTTCCAACGCTGGGTCGCTTCTTCGATCCTTTTCTCGAGTTCGCCTTGCAGTTCGTCAAGGTCTTTCAGCTCCAAGTTGGACCACGGGTGCGACCCACTATCGGCTGCCCTGAGCGCTTTGGTCACCACCCAGTGGCGGCGCGAGAGCCCGGCGACGCGACCGAGCATCCGCGCCCTGGGAAGGGTCCGACCGGAGATCCGCAGCAGCGTGACCCCGAGGACGATGCCACCCAGAAGCGCGATGATCGCCAGCCACACCTCGCTACTCACCTTGATTTCGAGGCCGAGGACGCCGGCTTCTTCGTCTTCGGGGGAGAGGTCGACCTGGCCCGAATAGGTGCCGGGCGAGAGGTCCCCTTCGAGTTCGAGACCGATCTGCGATATCCCGGGGGCCAGCGGTTTGCTTTCGCCGTTGTAGTTGACGGTCACCGGTCCGCCCGGGCCGGTCAGCGCTCCGACCGGGACAAGTTCGTCTCCTTCCGAACCCTTATTCAGCCCCGGTAGTTCGTTATTGGCGCCTTTGACGGGGACCCAGAAAGGCCCCTTGTCTTTGGTGTGGATCGCGGCGCTGATACTGGTGACCACCGGGACGATGGCCAGTGCGGGCGAAGGCGCTGGTACCTCGGCGATCTGCAGTTCCCTGCGCGCGACCCTCCCTTTGCGGCCGAAGATCGCGATCGAGCCGGAGAAGGTGCCTTTCGCCTGCGAGTTCCCCGCCCGCAGCGTGATCGCGCCGCCGCCGCCGGGACGGAGCCGCAGCAGTGATGGGCTTGGCTTGACGCCGCCACAGACCGCTTTCTTCCTCACCTGGCGGCCGTCCGGCCGCAGCAAGACGACGGCGACGCGCACTTTCTGCCGTTTCGCAGTTTCGTTGCGGATCGGGATCCGCACGCCGTCTTCGGCCAGCGCGGAGCACGAGGTGCTGACCGCTTCAGTCTGGACGAAGCCCACGGGCGGCTTCGCCGCCGCCGCGGTTCCGACAGCCACGGCCCAAATCGCGGCGCACGTCATCAACGCCTTCAAACAACTCGACATCTACGGCCTCCCTTTTGCCCACGGAGCGTTCCACTGGCTAAAAGGTTGCTGAAAACACCGATGTTTTCAAACGATCTAGTTGCGAGCAACAAGTTCAGCTCGAAAACAGCTCCCCCGCCCGGATCCGCTTCGCCATCTCGCTCGACTCCTCGCGGTAGGTGTGGCCGTCCTCGAACTCGATCACGGGGTAGGCGCGCTGGCCGGAGAGCTGGTCGAGGTCGTCGCGCTTACCCTTGCGCAGGGGCCCCTTGACGATCTCGTACTCGACCCCCTCTTCGTCGAGGGCCTTCTGCACTTTCCAGCAAGGGTGGGCATTGATCTTCACCCACTCCAGCGAGCAGCGGTGGAGTTTGACCGCCATCGTCAGCCGTCCAGGTTGTGGTGGGCTTGGAGGTCGAGCCACTCATTTCGTGCCGGCGGACCCTCGATGCCGCCATCCTGCAGCGCTTTGCCGAGGCGCTCGCTCATGAACCGTTCTTGGTCCTCTTTCGAGGCCCAGACCTCGTAGATCACGAAGCCGCCGGGCTTCATGGCGGCGCTATGCGTCAGCAGACCCTCGGGCCAATCGCCCTCGCCGGTCTGCATGTTGATTCCAAGGACGCCGTTGACCCGCTCGTAGTCGTCGACTCCATAACCCTCAAACTCCAGAATCAATGCCTCAGCCATTCAGTCTCTCCTTCGGGTACCCGTCGGGTTGCCGTGCGACGCTCTCACTCCGGAGCCATGGCGTCAAGGCCGGTGGTGCCTCGAGGTAGGTGCCTTACGCTGCGCTCATGGACCTGTTGATCCGGGGGAGCGAAGGATGGTTTCCAGCCGAGGCGATGGACTACGCGACGGAGACCGAGTTTCAAGCGGTCCTCCGGGAGACCTTTGAGCGCACGCTGACGGTCCAAAGCGAGCAGGCTGTGGTGGTAGCCCGTGAGGTCTCGACGCCGCACGGCGGCCGGATCGACGTCGTCGCCATCGACCAGGACGGGGTAATCAGCCTCTGCGAGTGCAAGCTCGACCGCAACGCCGGGTCGCGGCGCGAGCTGCTCGGCCAGGTCCTCGAGTACGCGGGAGCACTCGAGGGGATGACGTTCGGCGACTTCCGCCGAGTGATGTCGGATCGGCTGCAGGTCGACCTAATCGACGAGATGCGCGAACGTGCGCCAGAGGGTTTCGACACTGCCGCCTGGGAAGAGAGCGTTGGCGAGAGCCTCGCGGCCGGCAACTTCCGCCTCGTCCTCGCCGTCGATCAGCTGACCGAGGTTCTCAAGCAAACGGTGCTTTACCTCAATGAGCGGGCGTCGTTCTCGTTGCTGGTCGCCGAGATGCGGCGCGTCCGTCACAACGGGGTCGAGATGCTCGCGCCCAGCGTCTTCGGCGACGAGGCGGCGCAGCGAAAGCTGCCCCAACGCTCGACGTCGTCCACCGTCCGCGACGCCGATACCGTCGTCGTCGCCGCCAACCTCGCCCGGCCGGAGTTCCAGAGCCTCGGTGCCTACATCTGCCAGCCGAAACGCAGCTTCCGCGACGGCATCGAGTACCTGGGCTTCTACACCGAACGCACGATCTTCCCGGAGTTTCCCCGCATCGTCGACCGCCGCCTTGACGTCCCGGTCACCGAGGAGAACCTTGCCGACCTACGCCGTGGCACGGACCTCGACAAGCTGATCGCTGAAGCACTCGAAGGCGGGCTGGAGAGACCAGGGCGTGAGCTCGGCGAACGCCAGCAGGTCTTCCTGCTGGACCTGGACGCCGGCTTCGCCCTGAAGGAGCCGATCCACCACGACGGCCCCCACGCCTGGACCCAGGGCCAGCGCTACACCACCTCCGCCGCCCTCAAATCTGGGCCGACGACGACGGACGCCCTCGCCGCTGCGGAGGGCTGAGCCGAAGGGAAGCCAGGCACCGCTGCTCAGGCCGGCAGCGACTCGGGCAGGCCGAGACGTTCGAAGGCGACGTCGACCCGGCGCGGGTCGAAGGCGTGCTCGGGCATGCGGAAGATGACCTCGCGGTCGGGGTCCTCGGTCTCGCGGGTGAGGAAAGCGTCGACGGAGGAGATCTCGCCGCCGTCGAGGGTGAGAACGTTGAGGGCGAAGCGCTGGTAGTCGCCGGTCGTCTCGTCCCAGCTGTAAAAGGCGAGCGCCTCCTGGCCGCTGGCGCGGACGCGGAGGGCGCGCCAGCGCCAGATGCCCGAGAGCGGCGAGTACTCAAGGAAGGCGCGGATCGCCTCCCGGCCGCGGAACCAACTGCGCAGCGGCGGCATCGTGAAGGCGGCCTCCTCGCTCAGCATCGAGACGACCGCCTCGACGTCCTGGCGTTCCCAGGCTTCGAGGTAGCTCTCGACCAGCTCACGGATCTCCTCGTCGTCGAGCGTGCGCAGGGTCTCCTGCTGGCTGCGCTCGGGGAGGGTGCGCTCCAGCGAGGCGCGGGCCCGCTGCAGGGCGCTGTTGACCGAGGCGGTGGAGGTGTCGAGCGCCTCGGCGGTCTCGGCAGCGGAGAAGCCGAGCACCTCGCGCAGGATCAGCACCGCCCTTTGGTTGGCGGGCAGGTGCTGGAGGGCGGCGATGAAGGCGAGCTCGACGCTCTCGCGCATTTCGTAGCGAGCCTCGGGGGAGGCAAAGCCGTCCTCAACTCCCATCGCCTCATCGGGATAGGGCTCGATCCAGACCGACTCCAGCAGCGGCTCGCCGGGGCCGTCGCTGGGGTCCGAGGGCGGGAACTCAAGCGGCAGCACCCGCTTCGGCCGCTTCTCGATCGCATCGAGGGAGGCGTTGGTGGCGATCCGGTAGAGCCAGGCGCGCAGGCTGCTGCGCCCCTCGAAGCGACCGAGGCCCCGCCAGGCGCGCAGCGTCGCCTCCTGCAGCGCGTCCTCGGCGTCGTGGACCGAGCCGAGCATGCGGTAGCAGTGGGCGTGCAGCTCGCGCCGGTAGGGCTCGAGCAGCGACTCAAAGGCGGCTTCGTCGCCGCCTTTTGCCGCCTCGAGGGTCGCCTCCTCAGTCATCGAGCCAGCCTAGCCCTCAGCCGCGCTCGACGATCAGCAGCCGGTTGCCGTCCTGGTCGCGGAAGAAGA
>DASSNA010000356.1:0-3553 GCA_035688445.1 Solirubrobacterales bacterium
GCCATGGAGACATCCCCGTCGGCGAGGAGCACACCGTGGTCCAGTTCGTGCGCCGGCTCGGCGGCACAGACCACCACCACTGGCACCGCCAATGCGCCGAAGAACTGCTGATTCCGGAGCTCGGCAACCTCAAGCGGATCCCCGCCTCGGAGTCGAGCCAGTCGAAGCTGGAGGCGCGGGGACGCCGGCCGGCCGGGCGTCGCGGCCGTCGCTGACGTGAGCTTCCGCCGCCGACTGGCCGGCACCTACGCGCAGGTTCGGAGCACCTATGTGCGGATCTGGCGCACCTACTGGGGCTGGGCCCCGTCGCTCCTGGTCCTCGCGGCGGTCGTCTTCCTGCCCCTGGGGTTGCTCGACGCCCTCAGCCTCCAGGTCGACGTCGATTCGCTTGACATCACCAGCGGGATCAAAGTGGCGGCGCTGGTGCTCGCGGTCGGGGCGGTGACGATGACCGGCCTGCTCGGCGAGATCTTCTTCAGCGGCGCGATCGCGATCTCGCTCACCCATCCGCACGGCGAGCGGCCGCCGCGGCTGCACGAGATCGCGAGTCGAATCAAGTACGGGCGTCTGATCGCCGTCGACATCGCCTTCGTCGCGATCGTCGCCCTGGGGCTGATCCTCGGAGTCGTCCCCGGCCTCCTCGCCTTCATCTTTCTCGGCCTGGCCGGCCCCGTCGTCGAGATCGAGGAGCGCTCGGCACGGGAGGCGCTGCGACGCAGCTTCCAGCTGGTGCGCGGCAGCTTCTGGCTCGTCTTCTGGGTCCTGGTCCCGATCGAGCTCCTCGGCGATGCGATCGGGGGAGGGCTCGCCGGCTGGATCCACCACGAGCTCGGCGACACCTTCGTCGCCAGCTGGCTCGCCGAGGCGCTCGCGAACGCCGTCCTCTCACCGATCTTCGCGGTCGCCGCGGTACTGCTGACGGTCGACCTGATCGCGAAGAAGGAGGGCGGCGCTCCGCCCCTACACTCGGCTCCGGTGGCGGCATGACCACCGCCTCGATCTTCAGCGACTTCTGGAATCGCCTCGAAGCGCACGACGAGCAGGGCCTCTTCCTCGTCCTCGTCGGCTTCATCCTCTCCTTCGCCTTCATCCGCATGAGCACGCGGCTGATGCGCAGCCCCAAGGTGCCGTGGTGGCCCGGCAGCATCGTCAGCGACAGCGGCGTCCACCTCCACCACCTGGTCTTCGGGATCGTGACGATGATGATCGCCGGCGCCGCCGGTTTTCTCGCTTTCGGGCGCACCCCCTGGACCGAGATCTGCGCCTTCGCCTTCGGGATTGGCGCCGGGCTCACGATCGACGAGTTCGCCCTCTGGGTCTACCTCGACGACGTCTACTGGGCCGAGGAGGGCCGGAAGTCGATCGATGCCACGGTGATCGCCGCCGCCGGAATGATGCTGGTCCTGCTCGGCTTCACCCCGCTGACGATCGAAGACGGTTCGATCGGGGCGATCCTCGGCAGCTTCCTCAGCGCCCTCCTCGTCTTTGCGCTGGTCGCGATCTGCTTTCTCAAGGGTCGAGTACTGCACGGCAGCGTCGGCTTCTTCATCTTCCCGATCGCCCTCTACGGCGCCTGTCGGCTCGGCAAGCCCGACTCGGCCTGGGCCCGCCGCCGCTACGGCGAGCGGCGACCGAAGAAGCAGGGGCGCTCGGAGGAGCGCTTTCCGCCGGACCGCCGCACCGAGCGCTTCAAGAATGCCTTCCGCGACGTCGTCGGCGGCAAGCCGAGCGAGGGGATCGAGGCGGCCCGGCAAGAGGCGATCGCCGCGACCAGGGAGGCGACCGAAGAAGTGCGGCAGCGGGCCGAACGGGTTGCCCACCTCGGCGAATCCGACCGCGACGACTAACGCCCGAGGCGCCGCTCCAGGTTGGCTCGCACGGCGGGCCACTCGTCGTCGATGACGCTGTAGTAAGCGGAGTCGCGCTGGCCCACGGTCGGAACGATCATGTGTTTGCGAAAGATGCCCTCGAACTGGGCGGGCAATGCCGCGATCGCGTTGCGCGAACGCTCGTTGCGGGCGTCGGTCTTCAGCTCGACCCGGACGCAGCCGAGATTGTCGAAGGCATAGCCGAACATCTGCAGTTTCGTCTCCAGGTTGATCCCGGTGCGCCATGCCGACGGGTTGAACCAGGTCCAGCCGATCTCCACCACCCGGTCGGGGCGTCGGACGGCCATGAAGCGACTGCTGCCGACGACTGCGTCATCGCTGCGACGCCGGATCGCGAAGACCCCCTCCCGATCCTCCGCGGTCGCCTCGAGCGACATCTCGAACCAACGGTCGAAAAGCTCGCGGTCTCCGCCGAGGTCCGCCAGCCATTTCCAGATCCGCGGATCCTGCGCCGCCTCCCACAGCTCCTCCCGGTGCCGCTCCTCGAGCGGCTCGAGTGCGACGAGCGCTCCCGCCAGACTGACTGCGAGCTTCCCCTTTCCCAATATTCCCTTAGTCATCGGCCAACCCTAGCCACCGATGTCAGCGCCTAGACTCGGTGACCGCAGGATGAAACGCCGACTGCTCATCGCCGCACTGTTCGCCGTCCTTGCGCTTGCGGGTGTCGCGGCCTCGCAGGCGGAGACGCTTCAAAAGGGCAACGTGCGGGTCAAGTTCGATGCCGATTTCGATCCGCACTCGCTGCCGCGCCGCGATGCCGCACCCGTCCACATTCATATCCAGGGGGGAATCTCCACCACCGACGGCAGTCACCCCCCATCGCTGCAGTGGCTCGAAGTCGAACTCAACCGCAACGGCAAGCTCTCAACCGTCGGCCTCCCGGTCTGCTCGGCCCCGCTGCTGCAGTCGACGACGACCGAAGAGGCCCTCGCCCGCTGCGGTACCGCCGTCGTCGGCAGGGGCACCTTCCACGCAGAGGTCGCGCTGACCGGTGACGTCCCCACTTCCGGCAAGCTCGTCGCTTTCAACAGCCGGCTGCACGACAAACCGGCGCTCCTCCTTCACTTCTTTGCCCAGACCCCCGTTCGCTTCACCCTGATCGTGCCGCTGACCATCATCCATAAGCAGAACGGGGAATTCGGCACCCTGCTGCGGACGCGGGTACCGAGGCTGGCCGGCGGACTCGGCTCGATCACGCAGATAGATATCACCCTCGGTCGCCGCTACTCGGCCGCCGGCAAACGCCGTAGCTATCTCTCGGCTGCCTGCAGCGCTCTGCCGGGGACCAACCTCGCTTTCTTCGCCTTCGCTCGCGCCAGGTTCCGTTTCGAATCGACCCCTGAGTTCGACTCGAAGCTGCTGAAGGTGTGCCGGGTCCGCAACCCCAAGTAGGCTGCGGCCGACACCACCCAGCAAATCGATCGAGGAGCATGAACATGACGAAAAACCCCCGTGCCCTCGGCACCGTCCTTGCCGTGATTGCGATCGGCGTCGGCGGCGTCTTCTGGTCCGGTTGCGGCGGCGACAGCAACAGCACCGAAAGCATCACCAACCAAGCCAAGGAAGAAGTCAAGAAGGGCTCCAAGCAGGCTGAAGAAGCCGTGCAGGAAGGCGTCGAAAAGACCAAGAAGGGTCTGAACGAAGCCAAGGAAGAGGTCGAGAAG
>DASSNA010000358.1:0-29373 GCA_035688445.1 Solirubrobacterales bacterium
TCCGGCGACCACGGCTCCAAGGTCGAGATCAGCGAGGAGGGGGCGCGCTTCCAGTCCCCGCGCGACGGCGCCGAGCTGTTCATCTCTCCTGAGGTCTCGATGAGCGTCCAGGCGGCGCTCGGCTCCGACATCGCCCTCGTCTTCGACGAGTGCACGCCCTTCCACGCCGACCGCGAGTACACCGCCCGCTCGACCGAGCGCACCCATCGCTGGCTCGACCGCTGCCTCGAGTGGCACGAGCGCGAGGGACCCGAGCGGCAGGCGGTCTTCGGGATCGTCCAGGGCGGCACCCACGAGGACCTGCGGCGCGAATCGGCGCAGTGCGTCTCCGAGGCCGGGGTGGACGGGCTCGCGATCGGCGGCACCCTCGGCCGCGACAAGGAGGAGATGGCGGCGGTATTGGCGATGACGGCGCCGCTGCTGCCCGAGGCGGCGCCCAAGCACCTGTTGGGGATCGGCGAGGTCGACGACCTGCTCGGCGGCATCGCCCTCGGCCTCGACGTCTTCGACTGCGCGGTCCCGACCCGCCTCGCCCGCCACGGCGTCGCCCTCGCGCCCTCACCCGACACGCGCTGGCGCCTCGACATGCGCAAGGGAGGCTGGGTCGGCAACCGCGAACCGCTGGTAGAGGGCTGCCCCTGCCCCGCCTGCCAGCACCACGACCGCGACTACATCAGCTACCTCTCCCGCGCCGAAGAGCTAACCGCAGTCCGCCTAATAGTCCTCCACAACCTCACCTACATGCACGAGCTCACGATCAACGCCCGCCGAGCAATCACTGCTGGCCGCTTCGACGCCTACCGCTCCGCCGTCCTAGCCGGTGCCGCGCCCTGGGCGGCTTTGCAAACCACTGGTTGACAAACTCGCCACCGGGAGCTCGGTCATTTGGTGTTCTTGTGAACCAGTTCCTTCACTTCGTCAACCACCTTTTCGATCGTGTCCCCAGCCACCTTGCTGACCTTGACCCCAGCGGCCTTGTCGGTGGCAAGGATGACGGCGGCTGCGACCACGGCGGCGACCAGCACCAGCGCGACCAGTGCCATCACGAAGCGGAAGAAGCGGGAGAAGGCGCCGCGGCGGGGCGGTCCTGCGGCGCGGGCTGGAGGCGCAGTCGGTGCCGGGGCGGGCGCCACCCGCGGCTGTGGCCGCCGGGTCTGCGAGGCGGGCCGGTACTCGGTCGCGGCCGTGTCCCGACCCATGTGGCGGGTGGCGGCGGTATCGCCACCGAGCACCCGGGTCGCCGCGGTCCCCTCGCCCAGCGGCAGCGTCACGTCGCCGCCTTCGAGGCCCAGTCGCAGTCCCGCCGCCAGCTCGTCGGCGCTCGCGTAGCGCTGGCTGGGGTCGCCCTCGAGCGCCCGCAGCACCGCCGCCCCCAGCGTCTCCGGCACTTCGCTGTTGTAAGTGCTCGGCGGCAGCGGCTTCTCGTTCTGCTGGCGCACCGCCAGCTCGGCTAGCGAGGAACCCTCGTAGGGCAGGCGGCCAGTGAGGAACTGGTAGAGGACGACGCCGAGCGCGTAGACGTCGGTTGTCGGCGTCGCCTCCTCGCCGCGCACCTGCTCCGGTGAAAGGTAGGCGGCGGTCCCGACCACCGAGCCGACCTGGGTGATCCGCGTCTGCTCGATCGCGCGGGCAATCCCGAAGTCGGTCAGCTTGACGATCATCTCGCCGCCGCCGACCGGGCCGCCGACGATCATCAGGTTCCCCGGCTTGACGTCGCGGTGGATGATCCCGCGCCGGTGCGCGTAGTCGAGCCCGGCGCAGGCCTGGACCCCGATCTCCGCCGCCACCTCGGGCTCGACCGGACCGCTGCGCTGGAGGATCTGGGCGCCGGAGCGCCCGGCGACGTACTCCATGACGATGTAGTGACGATCCCGGTCCTCACCGGTGTCGTAGACCTGGACGATGTTGGGGTGGATCAGCCTTGCCACCGCCAGTGCCTCGCGCCGGAAGCGTTCGACGAAGCGCTCGTCGTCGGAGAGGTGCTCGGCCAGCACCTTCACCGCCACCGTCCGCTCGAGGATTAGGTCGGTCGCCTTGTAGACGTTCGACATCCCCCCGGTACCGAGCTTCTCGCCGGTCTCATAGCGACCCGAGAGGATGCCCGCTCCTGCCTCCATCATTCTCCGACCCCCACGCCGGGGCCGACTCCGCCTGAGGACGGCGCTTCTTCTTCGGGTTCGGGCGCGGGTTGGCCGCCTTTGCCTTTTTCTTCGCCTTTGCCGTTCGACTGGGGGGGCAGTTCGGGCCCTTCTTCAGGTTCCGTCGGTTCTTCCTTCGGTTCCTTGGGTTCCTTCTCCGGCTTTTCCTTCTTCGGTTTCTTTTCCTCTTCCAATTCTTCAGCTTCAACATCGGATTCCAGCGCGGGTTCCGCTTCTTCGCTGGTTTCTTCGCATTCGCCCACGACTTCGCTCAGCTTCGCCGTCCCTTCCTGCAGCGCCGCCTTCAGCTTCGTGTCGACCCCCTGCAGTTCTTCGACCTCGGCGGCGACGTTGGCGACGGCATCTTCGGCGCCGATGCAGTCACCTTCGGCGGACAACTGGTTGACCTGGTCGAGGTTGGATTCGATCTGGCTCGCGGTCGTCCCGGGCAGCAGTTCGGCGTCGCTGCCACCGCCGCAGGAGACCAGCGCCACGGCGCTGGCCCCGCCCAGGAGCAGGGCGAGTAGAAATGCGCTCAGACGGCCCATCGCGGTCCGAGTCTAGAGAAACGCCTGGTGGCGATATTTCCCCTGCATTTTGCGTTCATCGGCCACCCTCGAGACGTTCCGCGAGGACCTCCGGCAGGCCGGCGGCACGGATTGCCGCCGCCGCCCCCTCGATGTCGTAAGGGACCCGGCGGTAGCCCGCAGTCCACTGCACGGTGTCGAGCTCGAGCCAGGCGGCGCGGGGGTCGCCGTCGCGGGGCTGGCCGACGCTGCCCGGGTTGAGCAGCCATTCGCCGTCGTCGGCGACGATCTCGGTCCCCTCGCCGGCCTGCACCCCCTGCGCGTAGCCGTGGCGGGCGCCGCGGGGCCGCAGGAAGAAGAGGGCGACGTGGGAGTGCCCAATCAGCCCCACCCGCTCCTCCTGGGCGTCGAGGCCGGCCTCGGCCTGGTCTAGCGAGAGCACGTACTCCCAGATCGGGTCGCGCGGGGAGGCATGGAAGAGGCCGACGCCCTCCTTCGAGCCGGAGGGATCGAGCGAAGCGAGGAACTCGAGCGTCTCCTCGCTGACGTGTTCCCGCGTCCACTCGACCGCCTCCGCCGCGGCGTCCGAGAAGGTCGAGATGTCCAGCGCCCCCAGCACGGCGAGGTCGTGGTTGCCGACCAGGCAGAGGCCACAGCGCTCGCGCACTAGCGCCGTGCAGGCGTCGGGATCGGCGCCGTAGCCGACCAGGTCACCGAGGCACCAAATCTCCTCGACCCCAGCCGCCTCGATCGCGTCCAGGACCGCCTCGAGGGCTTGCCGATTGGAGTGGATGTCGCTGACGACGGCTACGCGCAAGGCGGGCAGCGTACCCCGCCCAGCTCGCGGTCCATACGATTGACGGGTGACCGCCACCGATTCTGTTGCCGCGCTGCGGGGCGCGGTCGAGGGTGCCGCGCGCGCTTTGCGCGACGGCGAGCCGACCGAGCCCCGGCCGACCCTGGAGCGCCCGCCGCAGCCCGAGCTCGGCGATTACAGCTCCAACGCGGCGATGCTGCTCGCCGGCTCCCTGCGCGACAACCCACGGGCGGTGGCCGAGCGCCTGCAGGGCGAGCTCGAAGCAAATCCCGAGCTCGCGCCCGACCTCGAGCGGATCGAGGTCGCCGGGCCGGGCTTCGTCAACTTCTTCCTCGCCGACTCCTGGTACCTGCGGGCGCTGGGTCGGCTACTGGAGGCGGGCGAGGACCTCGGTCCAACCGCGACCGAGACGCCGGAAAAGGTCCTGGTCGAGTTTGTCTCCGCCAACCCAACCGGGCCGATCCACGTCGGCACCGGACGTCACGCCGCCTATGGCGACTCCGTCGTGCGGCTGCTGGAGGCGGCCGGTCAGGAGGTGAGCCGCGAGTACTACGTCAACGACGCCGGCAGCCAGATCACCCGCTTCGCCGAGTCGATTGCGACGCGGATGACAGGGAAGGAGCCGCCGGAGGACGGCTACGCCGGCGCCTACGTCACCGAGCTCGCCGAACGGCTGCAGGACGAGGGCATTCAGCCGAGCGACCTGGAGGCACTGGAAGCGCGCGGGGTCGAGCTGATGCTGGGGGAGATGCAGCAGACGCTGGAGCGCTTCGGTGCCCGCTTCGACAACTTCTTCTCCGAGCGCAGCCTCTACGAGAAAGGCGAGGTCGAGGCCGCCCTCGCCGACCTCGATCAGCGCGGCCACACCTACAAAAGCGAAGGCGCGCTCTGGCTGCGGACCACCGACTTCGGCGACGACAAGGACCGGGTGCTGATCCGGGCCAACGAGGAGCCGACCTACTTCGCGGCGGACATCGCCTATCACTGGGACAAGCTGCAGCGCGGCTTCGAGCGCCTGATCGATGTCTGGGGGGCCGATCACCACGGCTATGTGGCGAGGATGCGTGCCGCGCTCGAGGCGCTGGGGACCGACCCCGAGGCCTTCGAGGTGCCGATCATGAGCCTCGTCCACATCGTCGAAGGCGGCGAGCGGGTGCAGATGTCGAAGCGGACCGGCGACTTCGTCACCCTCGACGAACTTCTGGACGACGTCGGCGTCGACGCGACCCGCTGGTTCATGCTCTGGCGCAGCCACGAGACCACCGTCGACCTCGACGTGGAGCTGGCGCGGAGTCAGTCGAGCGAGAACCCCGTCTACTACGTCCAGTACGCGCACGCGCGGATCGCCAGTATCCTCCGCAAAGCGGGGGAGGGAGCGGAGTCGACCGGCTTCGAGGCGGCAAGCGGGCGGCCGCCACTGGAGGAGGGCGAGAAGGTCCTGGTCAAGCGCCTGCTTGAGTTCCCGGAAGAGGTGCGGGTCGCCGCCGCGCGCCGCGCGCCGCACCGAATCTGCGCCTACTCGACCGCGGTCGCGGCCGACTTCCACGCCTTCTACCGCGACTGCCAGGTGGTGGGCGCCGAGGGCGAGGGAGTGGAAAGCTCGCGGCTGGCGCTCTGCCTGGCGACGAAGCGGACGATCGCCGCCTCGCTGGGGCTGCTGGGGATCTCCGCTCCCGAGCGGATGTGATGCTGGGGCGGCGCGCCAGGCTGCCGGTCCTGGCCGAGATCGCCGGCCCGCCGGAGGGGACGCGGGCTTGGTCGTTGCGGCGCTCGGACTTCGAGGGTCTAGGGGAGGCGCTGTCGCGGCTGGCGGCGCTGCGGGTGGTGCTGGTCAGCGGCGAGGGAGAGCTGGCGCCGCTGGCCGCGATCTCGCTCGCCGCGGCCTCGGCGGCTTCGGGCCGGCGCACGATCCTCGTCGAGTGCGACCTGGCGCGGCCGCAGCTGGCGGCGCACATTGGTCTCCCCGCCGCCCCTGGCCTGCACGAGTACCTGCGCTGGGAGGCCGAGCCGGCCGACGTGCTGCAGCCGGTGGTGATGGCGGGCCCGGCCGCTGCCGGTGCCAGCGAGCCGCTCGTCTGCGTCTGTGGCGGCCGGCCGGCGAGCAAGGCTGAGACCCTGCTCGGCCTGCAGAGCTTCGCCCACATGGTCGCCAAACTGCGCGGCGCCTACGAGCTGGTCGTGCTCGCCGCCCCGCCGGCGGCAGCCGAACCGGGACCGTGCCTCGCCGTCGCCCAACAGGCGGACGCGGCCCTGGCGGTGCTGCCGGCCACCGAGGCAAGCACCCGCAGCGGCAAGGAGCTCCGCGCCGCCGTCCTGCGGCTGCCCGTTCCGGCCCTGGGGACGATCGCGGTCGGCTAGAGGTCGTAGCGGGCGAGGTCGGCGTCGAGTCGTTCGGCGTCCTCACCATTGAGCGCATCTGGGGGCGGTGCAGCGTCATCCCTGCTGCTACGCCGCCAGCGCGCTACCCCGATCGCTAGCGCCACCGCGGCGACGAGGAAGGCGATGATCGGTACCCAGTAAGCCGAGAGGTTGAACCCCGACCCCTTCGGCAACGCCAGCACCTCGTCCCCGTACTCGGCGACCAGGATGTCCTTGATCTGCGCTTCGGTCTTGCCTTCGGAGATGAGACGGGCGATGAAGACTTTCTCCCGCTGCGCCTGCGGCGAGTCGGCCAGTTGCAGCAGCGTCCCGCAGACGGGGCACATCACCTGCTTTTCGATTTCGCTCAGCGAGGCGCGCTCCTGCGCGATCGCCGCCGGCGCCAGCGCGGCGAGGAGCACTAGGGCGACCAGCGCCGCGCGTGCCCTCACGATTTCTCCTTCGGCAGCAGCGGCGCCACCGAGTCCTTCAGGTATTCCTCATCGACCGGCCCGTGCAGAAGCCAGCGCACTTTCCCCGCCGGGTCGACCAGGTAGTTCTCCGGCACGCCGGTCGTCCCATAGTCGTGGGCGGCGGCGCCGTCGCCGTCGCGCAGCTGCGGATAGCTGAGCCCGTAGCGCCGCGCGAAAGCGCGCCCGTCGTCGCTGAGGTCCCGACTGTCGATGCCCAGCACCGTGAACTTGGGCCCGCCATGCTGATGCTGGAACCGCTCCAGCGCCGGCGCCTCCTCTTTGCAGGGGATGCACCAGGAAGCCCAGAAGTTGACCAGCACCCAGCGGCCTTTGTAGTCGGCCAGCGAGCCGGTGCCGCCGCCTTCGAGCCGCGGCAGCGGCCCAGCCGGCGCCACCTCGCCCACGGTCACGCCCGAGGACCCTTTGCTGACGAGCCCGTAGACGAGCAGGCCGACGACGGCCAGCACGGCCAGCACTGCAATGGAAGAGCGAACGCTCACGGACAGCGAAGACTAGATCGAGCGGCTCCCCGGCGCCCTGCTCACACCCTAGAATCAGCCCGGCGCGGACGTAGCTCAGTTGGTAGAGCGCAAGCTTCCCAAGCTTGAGGTCGCGGGTTCGACCCCCGTCGTCCGCTCTCTATCTAGAGAGATGTGGGGAGCAGCGTTCGCCCGTCTGCCGCAGGCAGATCGTGTCTTCGACGGCGAACAGGATCGCGTAGTGGTCTTTGACCTGGGGGTCGGTCTCGCCCCGGCGCGGGACCGTGCTGAACAGGTAGTCGGTGTTTGCCAGCTGTCCGCCTGCGAGGCCGCGGTCGGGGAGTTCGTTGTCCGGGCCGTGGGTGCCGTAGTCGGGCACTTTGCGTAGGCGCTTGGCGGGTTTCCGGTTGACGAAGAGGAAGAAGCGGAAGCTCTCGCCGAGGTTGCCGTGGACAGTGCCGATCAGGGCGTTCTGGGTGCCCCGGGCCTGCTTGAGGTCGATCTCGTAGGGGAGGGATTCGATGCCGGCTCGCGCGGCCGCGAAGTTTTCCGGGTTGGGGTGCACCGGGGCCGCCGTGAAGGTCGCTTCGGTCCGCGGGCAGCCGGGCAGCTCGCGTTCAACCGAGACCAGCGTCCCTTCGCCTTGGTCCGGCGCCACGAAGGTCCCTTCGATGGTTTGGCCGCGCGGGTCTTCGAAGGACCAGTGCCCGTTCGAGTCAATTGGAGCGTCGGCGTAGCCGTCATGTAATTCGAAGGTCCCGCAGAAGCCCCACTTGAACTTGAAGCGGACGTTGACCACGTGTCCGCCGGAGACGGCGAAGTAGACGGGGAGCCCGACCGAGGTTTCACCCTTCCAGCTGCTGTCGGGAGGAACGACGCCTTCGGCCTGGGCGCTCCCAGCGCCGGCCATCAAGAGGAGCGCTACAACCGCCGTTGCCGGAATCACCCGCATCGGGCAAACATAACCCCGACTCGGCGCTGCGGCCAGCGCTACCCGGCGAAACGTCCGTACAGCCGGTCCTTCGCCTCGAGCAGGGCGCGGTCGGCGTCGGTGAGCAGCGCCGCGCCATCGAGGTCGATGCTGGTGCTGATGCCGTGGGAGATGCCGATCTCGCCGTCGCCAAGGGCGGCAGCTTGGACCCTGGCGGCGATCCGCTCGGCGGCGATCGTCGCCTCCTCCTGGGTCGTTCCGGGCATCAGGATCGCGAACTCGTCGCCGCCGATGCGGAAGCAGTCGTCGGCGAGCCGAGAGTCCTGGAGGATCTCGGCCACGGCGCGGAGGACCTCGTCGCCGGCGGGGTGGCCGAGGCGGTCGTTGACCCCCTTGAAGCCGTCGAGGTCGAAGAGGCAGAGGGAGACCGGGCGGGCCGAGCGGGAAGCGCGGGAGAGCTCCACGGGCAGGCGCTCCTCGAAGTCGCGGCGGTTTGACAGGCCCGTGAGGTGATCGCGGCGACTGTGGTGCGACTCCGCCTCGAACAGGTTGGCGTGGGAGATGTGGGCTGCGATCAGCTCGCTCAACAGTTCCAGCGTTTCGACGTCGCCGTCGTCGAAACGGTTGGCCCGCGGTGAGTAGACCTTCAGCACCCCGACCGTCTCGCCCTGGTGGGAGAGCGGCACGCAGAGCATCGAGGCGGCTTGGACGCGACAGCACGCCTCAGCGTCGACCCGCGAGTCCTCGCTGGTGTCGTCGCTGCGCAGCACCCGCCCTTCGCGGACGCAGCGCCCGGAGAGGCTGGTCGCGATTCGCAGCCTCGTCCCCAGGTACGGCGTCGCCTCGCCGCTGGTAACGGCGTAGACCATCTCCTCGCCCTCGGCCAGCTCGATCACCCCCGAGCTGGCACCGGTCAGCTCTCGCGCTCGGTCGGCGATCAGCTGCATGATCGCCTTGGGGTCAAGGTCGCTGGCGGCAATCTCGGTCTGAGTGCGGATGATCGCCCGCAGCTGCTCGGCCGTGCCTTTACTGGCCATCATGTCCAGTTAATCGACAGCAATACCCCCTTGATTTAGCGCTGCATACGTGTTCCGCTATGGCAATCCGGATTTCCGAGCAACGAGGAGGAGCTCATGTACGCACGGGTTGCACGTTGGGAGGGTGCCAGCGCCGAGACGCTGAAACAGACGGCGGCAGAAATCAGCGCCGATTCCGAGTCGGGTCCGCCGGAGGGGCTGCCGGCGAAGAAGCTGTTCCTACTGCACGACCTCGAGGGCGGCAGGGCGATGGCGATCACCCTGTTCGAGACCGAGGAGGACTATCGCCAGGGGGACGCGACGATGAACGCAATGAGCCCGCCCGGCGAGGGCATGGGGCAGCGCGTTGCCGTCGACAAATACGAGGTTGCCGTCGAGCTAGATGCCTGAGCCGTTAAGCGGCGACCGACAGTCGCCTCTCTGCGCGGGCGCCGTTGCGCTCCTGGCCGCTCCTGCTCGATTCACCCGAGACCGGGAGGCGGTAGAAGTGCTCGGTTGCGCCGCGGACCTGGCGCTCGCGCACCAGTTCGATCAGCTCG
Source organism: Solirubrobacterales bacterium (assembly GCA_035688445.1). GTDB lineage: Bacteria > Actinomycetota > Thermoleophilia > Solirubrobacterales > 70-9 > VAYN01. The sequence continues at coordinate 9,300 of DASSNA010000358.1, forward strand.
GCTTTGGCGAGCTCGGTGACGTGATAGTTGGTGTTGCTGAGCGGGATCTGCAGCTCATGACTGAGATCGTTGGGCGAGAGGACCCGGCCGCCATCGATCCCGAGAATTTCCAGGATCGAGACACGCAGGGGATGGGCCGTGGCTCGCGCCAGATGCTCCCAGTTCACCGGCACCGAACCGCTTGCGCCGTTTGCTGAAGGACCGTTGGGGGAATGACCGTTTTGGATTGCCATGTGCGTGAGAATACCCAAAATTGTTGACCTGAACCACTAATTCCGGGTAGTCTATTCGTTGAGGATGCTTCTTGGGAGGAAAAATCTTCGAGTGAGGGGCGCTGCGCGGGCGGCGTTCTTGCTCTGCGCCTGTCTCTTGGTCGCGCTGGCGGCCGCCGGGTCGGCGCTGGCCGACACCGGCGACATCATCGCCCCCAGCGATCCGACGCATCCCAGCGTCAACTCGGGCTGGCAGGCGGGTACCTGCAAGGCCGAACCGCCCGAACCTGGGGCGAAACTCTGCTCGATCGCGACCCCCGAACAGTTCTTTGAAACCGCGGGCGCGCACCCCAACTGGGGGTTCACCCAGTTCATCATCAAGAACGAACCCCCCGGCGAAACCCCGGTCGACGAACTGAAGACGGTCAGAGTCGACCTGCCGGTCGGGCTCAGCGTCAACCCCGGCGCCACCGTCCGCTGCAAATTGACGACTTTCGAAGCCGGCGCTTCGGGCTGCCCGGTCGGATCGGAAGTCGGCAAAAGCCAGGTAACGGTTTCGTTGCCGCCGCTGGGGATCCCATCGCCGCCAACCGCGCCGGCGACCGAAGTCCCCGTCTACAACGTCGAACCCAAACCCGGCGAGTCGGCGCGCTTCGGCCTCGAACTCGCCGGCAACGAAGTCTTCCTCGAAGGCGACGTCGACTCAGCGGGGGACTACCACGAGGGGTTCACGATCCACGTGCCGGCCGCTCTGCCCGAAGCTCTGGGGGGGATCCTCGGTCTGCTCGGTGGCGAAAAAGGGCTGATTCTGAAAAACCGCCTGGTCTTCGACGGCCGCTCCGGCGACGGGACCTTCATCACCACGCCGACCACCTGCTTTGGCCCCGCCTACGCCGAAGACTGGGAACCGGGGCAGCAGCCGGGCGGACCCTCTGGTCACCTCTACTCGACCTTCCTCCGCGCCGACTCGGTTGGCAAACCCGACCCCAACTTCCCCAACGGCTCCTCGTTCTTTGAGTCGCCGATTCCTCCCCGCAGCGAAACGAGCGGGCCGGGGACCGAACCCATCGACTGCGACACGATCCCCTACGAACCGAGCATCGGCGTCGACCCCGGCGTCGCCCAGACGGACTCGCCCGCGGCGGCCGACGTCAAGATCGAAGTCCCGCACCTCATCCCTGACTTCCTCGGCAAAGAAAACGAACAGGACAGCTCCCACACCAAAGCAGCGACGGTGACGTTGCCGCAGGGGATGGGTCTCAACCCCTCCGCTGCTAATGGGCTCGCGACCTGCACCGACGCCCAGTTCGGCAAGGGCACCACCAACCCGGTTGCCTGCCCGCCGGCCTCGATCGTCGGGCGGGTAAAGATCGAATCGCCGCCGCTGGAAGACGAAGCTGAACCGCAACCCGAAGAAGCGCTCGAAGGCAACGTCTACGTCGGCCAGCAACTGAGTCGCGACCCAACCTCCGGCAACGAGTACCGGATCTTCATCGAAGGCAAATCGGACCGCTACGGGATCTCGGTGCGCCTGGTCGGCAACGTCCGCGCCGACCCGCAGACGGGACAGCTCTCGACGACGATCTCCGAAGCCCCGCAGGTGCCCTTCACCACCTTTGACCTCACCTTCAACGGCGGCGCCCGGTCGGTCCTGACCACGCCGCCGACCTGCGGCCCGAACCAGACGACCACGACGATGACCCCGTGGTCGGGCAACGCGCCGGCGCACCCGAGCGACACCTTTACCATGACCAGCGCGCCAGGCGGCGGCAAATGCGCCAAAACGCTGGCTGAGAGGCCCTTTGCGCCGGCTTTCGCAGACGGCCCCGCGAGCGCCAAAGCCGGGGCCTTCAGCCCGTTCTCGATCCACATCACCCGCCCCGATGGACAGCAGGAGCTGAAAGGCGCCGACATCACCCTGCCCCCGGGCATGACCGGCAAGCTGCGCGGCATCCCTTACTGCCCCGAGTCGGCGCTGGCGGCGGCGAGCACGCGGGCCGGCAACGAAGAGAAGGGCAGCTCCAGCTGCCCCGCCGCCAGCCAGGTCGGCACCGCCAGCGTCACCGCCGGCACCGGTCCCGCCCCCTACAAGATCAACGACGGCAAGGTCTTCCTCTCAGGTCCCTACCACGGGGCTCCTCTCTCCCTGGCAGTCGTCACCCCCGCCACGGCCGGGCCGTTCGATCTCGGCACGGTCGTGGTGCGGGTGGCGCTGTTCGTCGATCCCGAAACGGCGCAGATCCGCGCCGTTTCCGACCCGATCCCGCACGTCTTCGGCGGCAGCCTGCTCGACGTGCGCGCGGTCGACCTGACGATGAGCAAGCCCAACTTCACCCTCAACCCGACCAGTTGCGGTCCGCTGGCCACCGTCGGCGCCCTCAATGGCGGCGGGGCGGACCCGAATAGCCCAGTCACCTTCAGCGCCTCCCCGGTCAGCGTCCCCTTCCAGACCACGGACTGCAGCGCACTCAACTTCCGGCCGAAACTCTTCACCAAACTGATCGGCGGCCGCAAAGCGATGAAGCGCAGCGGCCACCCGGCGATCCGGGCGGTGCTGATGGCCCGCGAAGGCGACGCCAACATCAACCGCGCGGCGCTGACGCTGCCGCATTCCGAGTTCCTCGACCAGGCTCACATCGGCACGATCTGCACCCGCGTCCAGCTCGCCGCCGCGCAGTGCCCGGCGCGCTCGGTTTACGGCTTCGCCCGCGCCGAAAGTCCGCTGCTCGACGACGAACTCGCCGGCCCCGTCTACCTGGTCTCCTCCGACCACGAACTCCCCGACCTGCTCGCCGACCTCCACGGCCAGGTGAACATCCGCCTCCGCGGCGTCATCAGCGCGACCAAAGCGCGGATCAAGACGGTCTTCTCGAACGTCCCCGACGTGCCGGTGAGCAAGTTCGTGCTCAACATGCAAGGCGGCAAGAAGGGGCTGCTCGAAAACTCACGCGAACTCTGCGCCCGCCCGCACTTCTCCTTCCTCAACTTCAAAGCCCAGAACGGCAAGCACCGCAAGGTGAAACGGCTGCCGCTGCGGACGCCGGGCTGCCATCAATCAACCAAGAAACGCAGTCACCGCTAGATGCCGATCCGGGCGATTAACGCCTGGACCGTCTGGGTAGCGACCTCCTCAGGATGAGAGCTCGCATCGCAAAACCGGTTCTGCTGGCGCTGCTCGCGTTGGGGGTGGCGTTCGTCCCCGCGGCGCAGGCGGGCGAAGTCGTCTTCTCGCCGCAGCACAACCCGCCCAACTCCGAAGACGGCTGGCAGGCAGGGACCTGCAAGCTCTCCAACTGCGCCCCCGACAGCGAACCGAAAGCGGCCTTCTTCTTCGAACAGGCGGCCGGGCACCCGATCTTCGGCATCACCCAGTTCATCGTCCGGCACAAAACCGAACTGACCCACGAAGAACCGGAAGTCGACCTGAAGACGATCCGCGTCGATCTGCCGGTCGGGCTCAGCGTCAACCCCGGCGCGACCCCGCAGTGCGAAGTGGGGGCGGGGCAGCACCCCGATGCCACCACCTGCCCGCCGACCAGCAAAGTTGGCGAAAGCCTCGTCACCGTCTCGCCGGAAGGGGTGCCGGTGGTGCCGCCGATCACGCTCGCGATTCCGGTCTTCAACGTCAAGCCGAAGGCGGGGGAGGCCGCCCGCTTCGGGTTCAGCGTTCCCAACCCGGTGATCGTCGAGCCGCCCAGCGACGTCTATCTCGAAGGCGACGTCGACTGGTCCGGCGACTACCACGAGGGGTTCACGATCCACGCCCCGAAGGCCGAAGCGGTGAAGCTGCTGAAAAACCGGCTGGTCTTCGAGGGGCAGTCGACCGCCCCGCCCGGCATCGGCTTCTTCCTGACCACGCCGAGCACCTGCTTCGACCCGACCCAACCAGCCTTCTCCCACATTTACTCGACCTACGCGCGGGCGGACTCGCTGCAGAACCCCGACCCGAGCTTTCCGAGCGGCTCCCCGTTCGTCGAGGCGCAGCTGCCGCCGGGGACGAGCCCGAAAGAATGCGCGACGATCCCCTTCAACCCCGCGATCGGAGTCGACCCCGGCACCAACCAGGTCGACGCGCCCGCGGCGGCTGTAACCGAAGTAAAGCTCCCGGTCGAACCCAACCCGGCGGGCCAGGAAACCTCGACGATGCGCACCGCGCGGGTGACCCTGCCGGCCGGGATGGGCCTCAACGCCTCCGCTGCCAACGGCCTCGCGGCCTGCACCGACGCCCAGTTCGGTCGCGGTACGCGCAGGCCGATCAGCTGCCCGCCGGCCTCGAAAATCGGCACCGCCACGGTGGTCAGCCAAGCCTTGCCGGAGGGGCCGTTAGCCGGCAACGTCTACGTTGGCGAGCAGAAGAGCCGCGACCCGCAGTCGGGTGAGGAGTACAGGATCTTCGTCGACGCGGTCTCCTCCCGCTACGGGATCGACGTCCGCCTGATCGGCAACGTTGTCGCCAACCCGAAAACGGGCCAGCTGACCGCCGTCTTCGACGAACCGGCAAAGGTCGACCCGCTGGCAGGCGAAGTGCCGCACGGCCTGCCGCAGGTCCCGTTCACGAACTTCAAAGTCAGCCTCGACGGCGGGCCGAAAGCGGTCCTCAGCAGCCCGCCCACCTGTGGGCCTAATACCGCCACGAGCCAGCTGACGCCGTGGTCCGGCAACGCTGCAGCGACGCCCTCGAGCAAATTCAGCCTCACCTCTCTTCCGGGCGGAGGCGCTTGCCCGAAAACGATGGCGGAGCGACCTTTCGCCCCCGGCTTCAGCGCCCAGCCGCAGAGCAGGAAGGCGCGGAAGTTCACCCCCTTCTCGACTCACATCTCGCGACCGCCGGGACAGCAGGAGCTGAAAGGCATCGACATCAAGCTGCCGAAGGGCGCGACGGCGAAGCTGAAGGGTGTTCCCTACTGCAAACCGGCGGACATCGCCCAAGCTGAAAAGCGCTCGGGCGCAGCCGAGAAGAAAAACCCGAGCTGCTCGGAGAAGAGCAAGATCGGCGTCGCCACCGTCGAAGCAGGCACCGGGCCCTCGCCGCTGAAGATCGAGGGCACCGCCTACCTTGCCGGCCGCTACCAGGGGGCGCCGCTCTCGATCCTTGTCGTCACCCCGGCGATCGCCGGTCCTTTCGACCTCGGCAACGTGGTCGTCCGGGTGCCGCTCTTCCTCGACCCCGAAAGCGGCCGGATCCACCCGAAGACGAACGAGATCCCCGACGTCTACGGCGGCACCAAACTCGACATTCGCTCGATCTTCCTCAACGTCAACCGCAAAAACTTCACCCTCAACGGGACGAACTGCCGCAAAGGCGCGACCGAAGGCGCTCTCTTCGGTGGTGGGGCGGACCCGACCAACCCGGCTACCTACTCAGCTTTCAACGTCTCCGACGGCTTCAAGGGGACCGGTTGCAAGAAGCTGAAGTTCCACCCGCGGTTGAACCTGCGGCTGTTTGGGGCGACCCGCCGGGCACAGCACCCGCGGCTGAAGGCGGTTCTGAAGGCGCGGCCGAAAGACGCCAACATCGCCAGCGCCTCGGTGGCGCTGCCGCACGCGCTCTTCCTCGATCAGGCGAGCCTCTCGACGATCTGCACCCGGGTCCAGTTCGCCGCCAACAAGTGCCCGAAAAAATCGGTCTATGGCCACGCCAAGGCCTTCTCGCCGCTAATCGGCAAATCGCTCGAGGGGCCGGTCTACCTGCGCTCCTCGAACAACCCGCTGCCGGACTTGGTGGCGCGCCTCAAGGGCCAGGTCGAAATCGTCGTTCACGGCAAGATCGACAGCTTCAAGGGCGGCATCCGCACGACCTTCACCGGGGTGCCCGATCTGCCGGTGAGCAAGTTCGTGATGATCCTTCCAGGCGGCAAACAGGGCCTCCTCGTCGCCTCGACCAACCTCTGCGCGAAACCGGTCAAGGGGATCGTTCGGTTCAAGGCACAGAACGGCCGCAAGGTGCACAGCCACCCGACCCTGCGGACGCCGTGCAAGGGGAAGTAGTCATCAAAGAGTGATACGTCACGAAAAGGTGACGTATCACCAAAACCTGACACATCACCTTTTGATGTCACCGTTACCCGGGTATTAGCCCCCCGAGGTACTTGAAACGGGCACGCTGCTGTGTAATGTGTGGTGCGGGAGGGTTGTAGACAGGGCGCTACAGGGGGCGCCTCGTAAGGGAACGAGGAGGAGTTATTTAAATGGCAAAGCGCTCGATCGCATTGCTTTTCATGTGTTTTGTAGCTGTGCTCGCGATGGCCGGCACGGCTCTCGCCGACACCGGCAACATCATTGAACCGCAGACCGAACCGCCGAACGCGGCCAACGGCTGGCAGGCGGCAACCTGCAAAACCGACGAACCGGTGGGCGGTGAACCCAAAGTTCATTGCTCAGCGCAGACTGCGGGCGCTTTCTACACCCTGGCCGGCGGCCATCCGCCAATCGGGTTCACGCAATACATCATCAAACACAAATCAGGCACCGGCAAAGTCGAACCGGCCGGGATCGAAGTTCCCACGGCCGAAGTGGAAGACCCTGAAGGCGATCAGTCGATCAAAACCCTGAGGGTCGATCTGCCCCCGGGTCTGACCGTCAACCCGAACGCGGCGCCGAAGTGCTCGCTCGCCGAATTCGAAAACAAAGTCGGCGAATTCCACGTGCCGACCTGCAAAGAAGGCACGATTGTGGGTCGCGAGGAAATCACCCTCGTCACCACCATCGCCGGCGTCCCAGCCCCCTCGCCGCCGTTCCCGGCGGGTCAAACCCTTCCCAAAGGTTTCATCATTCCGCCGAGCGAATCCAGCGGGACGAAAATCCCGGTCTACAACCTCCAGCCCAAACCCGGCGAACCGGCCCTGTTCGGTTTCGTCGCTGCCGGTAAAGAGGTCGTCTTCCTGGAAACCGAAGTCTCCTGGCAGAACGACTTCCACGAGTCCTTCACGATCAACCTGCCGAAACAGGAACCGCCGTTCGCGACCCTGATTAGCCGCCTGGTCAACTTCGGCCAGGAAGCCGGCAACAAAGGGTTGGTCAAAGAAGGCAATGGGACCTACATCAACAATCCGACCACCTGCTTCGATCCGGAACAGTTCCCGAATCTCTACTCGACCTGGTTCCGGGCTCACTCCTACGGCGAAGAAGACCCGGAATTCCCATTTGGATCGACTCCGTTCGAGGCAAAGGTCGAGAGCTCCACGGGCGAACTGATCCAGCAGGAAGGCTGTGAAACCGTCCCCTTCGGACCCGGCGTCGAAGTCGAACCGGGAACGAAAGAAATCGATTCGCCGGCAGCACCGACGGTCAATACGACGCTCGAATACCTGACCGGCGAAGAAAGCGAACAGCAGGAGTCGCACCTGCGCAAGGCGGTGGAGACGCTGCCGCAAGGGATGGGTCTGAACCCGTCCGGGGCGCAAGGCCTGCAGGCCTGCACCGACGCCCAGTTCAAGAAGGGCGTGCGGACGTATGAAAACGAATGTCCGGCCGCTTCGAAAATCGGCACGGTCGAAGTCGAAAGCCCGCCGCTTGAACGGCCGCTGGAAGGCGACGTCTACGTCGGCGAACAGAAGAGCCGCGACCCGCAGTCCGGAGAAGAGTTCCGGATCCTGGTCGAAGCCAAGGAAGAAGAAGAGGGCATCGATGCCCGTCTCGTCGGCAACGTCAAGGCCGACCCCAACACGGGTCAGCTGACGGCGGTGTTCAACGAACAGCAAGTCGGTGAACTCGCCGGCAAACTGCCGGAAGGCCTGCCGCAGGTGCCGTTCACCTCGGTCAGGATCCACTTCGACAAAGCGAAAGCGGTGCTGACCAGCCCGGCAACCTGCTCGCCGGCCACGACCACCGGGGAAATGACCCCATGGGCCCGGCCCGACGAAGTGGTGAAAATCAGCAGCGAACCGTTCACGCTCTCGACTGACCCGAACGGCGGCAGCTGTCCGAAAACCATGGCGGAACGGAAGTTCGCGCCCAGCTACAAAGCGCTCGTGGAGAGCACCCAGGGCGGCGCCTTCAGCCCGTTCCACGTCCACATCGCCCGCACCGACGGCCAACAGGAGTTGAAGGTCGTCAACGTCACCCTGCCGAAGGGTCTGACCGGCAAGCTCGCCGGCATCCCCTACTGCTCGGAGACGGAAATCGCTGCCGCGGCCGGCAATAGCGGCAAAGCCGAGTTGGCCAAACCGAGCTGTACGGCGGCAAGCCAGATCGGCACGGTCGACACCGCTTCGGGCACCGGGAACAACCCGCTGCACCTCGGCGGCAAGGCCTACCTAGCCGGTCCATACAAGGGCGCGCCGCTCTCGATGGTGACGGTGACGCCGGCAGTGGCGGGTCCGTTCGACCTCGGCACCGTGGTCGTCCGGGTGGCGCTCAATGTCAATCCGGAAACCGCCCAGATCAATGCGGTCTCCGACGTCATCCCCGATGTCTACGGCGGGGTGAAGTTGGACCTGCGCTCGATCAACCTCAGCATCGATCGCCATGAATTCATGGTCAACCCGACCAACTGCGCTGCGCAGTCGACGACGGGGACGATCAGTGGTGGCGGCGCTGACCCGACCAACCCGGCCGCGTTCAGCTCCTACGCCTTCGCCCCGGATCCGTTCCAGGCGACTGGGTGTAACTCGCTCGGCTTCAAGCCGAAGCTGAAGGTCCAGCTGTTCGGAGGGACGAAGCGGAACAAGTTCCCGCGCCTGACGGCGACCCTCACCGCCCGTAAAGGCGATGCCAACATCGCCCGCACGGCGCTGACGATGCCGCACTCGCTGTTCCTCGAACAGGGCCACATCGGAACGGTGTGCACGAGGCCGCAGCTAGCTTCCCACACCTGCCCGAAGGCCTCGGTCTACGGCAACGCGGAAGCGAGCTCACCGCTGCTCGAGGGGAAGTTGAAGGGCCAGGTCTACCTGGTCTCCTCCAACCACAAACTCCCGGACCTGCTCGCCGACATGCGCGGTCAGGTGGAGATCTACCTGCGCGGAGTTATCAGCTCCAAGCACGGTGGCCTGAAGTCGGTGTTCAACAACACGCCGGACGTGCCGGTCAACAAGGTGGTCCTCAAGATGAAGGGCGGCAAGAAGAGCCTGCTCGTCAACTCGACCAACACCTGCGCGAAGCCGCAGAAGGCCGTCTTGAACATCAAGGGCCAGAACGGCAAGAAGGTTAAGAACAACAAGTTCAAGCTGAAGATCGAATCCTGCAAGAAGGGCAAGAAGCACCACAAGTAGCGCAGGTTCGTTCAGCAAGTCGCTCGCACCGGCGCGGATGGCCCAATAGCCGCCGCGCCGGTGCGCCCGACGCTCTCAGTCCTGATCGTCGCCTACGAGAGCCGCGACGATCTCCGTAAGACCCTTCCCGCCCTGCTCCCCGAGCTGGGGGAGGGCGACGAGCTGATCGTCGTCGAGAACAAAGCCGGCGACGGCAGCGCTGAGGTGGTGCGCGAGCTCGCCCCGGCGGCGAGGATCGTGCGAATGGGGCGCAACGCCGGTTTTGCTGGCGGCTGCAACGCCGGCGCCGAAGTGGCGAGTGGCGACCTGTTGGTGATCCTCAACCCCGATGCGGCGCCGCTGCCGGGCTTTGGCGAGGCGATCTGCAGGCCTTGGCGCGAGGGCCGCGGCTGGGCCGCCTGGCAAGCGCTGGTCGCCGACGGCGAGGCGAGGACGGTCAACTCCGCCGGCAACCCCGTCCACTTCACCGGGATCGTCTGGGCGGGCGACCACGGCGAGCCGCTGAGCGCAGTCACGGTGCCGGGTGAGGTCACGGTCGCCTCCGGGGCCTGCCTCGCGACCCCGCTCGCCGAGTGGCGACGGGTTGGCGGCTTCCCCGAGCAGTTCTTCATGTATCACGAGGACGTCGACCTCTCGGTGCGCCTGCGGATCGAAGGGGGAGCGGTTGGGATCGAGCCCAGCGCGATCGTCGCCCACGACTACGAGTTCGGCGCCAACCCTGACAAGTGGCGCTTACTCGAGCGCAACCGCCTCGCCTTCCTCGTCCGCATCTACCCGGCGTCGCTACTTGTCCTGTTGGCGCCGGCCCTGCTGGCAACCGATCTGGCCCTGCTCGCGGTCTCCTTTGCCGGCGGCTGGGGACGGCAGAAGCTGCGGGCGAACCTCGAATTCCTCCGCTGGCTGCCGCGCCTCCTGCGCGAGCGCCGCGCAATCCAACGCCAACGCACCATCACCCCCGCTGCCTTCGCTGCCCAGCTAACCCCCGACCTAGACTCGCCCCTGATCTCACCCCTTGCCCGCTCGCTGCCCGCTCGCCTTGCCCTCCGCACCTACTGGCGCGCGGTTCGCCTGCTGCTCCCCGGCTAACGCCGAGGGACCAGGCGGACCGGCAGGAGGCGAGGGGAGGGGCGGGTGTCACTCGCTCCGACAAAAGCCGAGCTAATCAGCTCGGCTTTTTGAGTATCCGTCGGCTCGAGTGACACCCGCCCCTCCTACCGGCAGTGCTTGCTCAGGGTGCTAGCTCGACTGGCTGGTCGGGCGGATCAGGATCTCGTTGACGTCGACGCCCTCGGGCTGTTCGAGCGCGTAAAGGACCGCTCTCGCGATGTCGTCGTCCTGCAGGACCGATTTGCCCGGCCGGTTGTCGAAGAAGGGCGTGTCGACCATTCCCGGCTCGATCAAGGTGACCCGGATGTCGTGGTTGTCGTGCATCTGGCGCAGCTCTTGGCGCAATGACTCGCCGATCGCCGTCGCCGCCCACTTCGTCGCCGAGTAGAGCGAACCGGGCAGCGCTCGCCGTCCCGCCACTGAGCTGGTGACGAGGAAATGTCCGTCGCCGCGCTCGAGCAAGTGGGGGAGAGTGGCGCGGATCGTCAGCGCCACCCCGTAGACGTTGGTGAGGACCATCGAGCGCCAGTGCTCCGGCGACTCCTCGAGGAAGCCGCGGGTGGCGCCGAAGCCGGCGTTGGCGAAGACCGCGTCGATGCGGCCGAAGCGCTCGAGCGCCGTCGCGGCCAGCGCCTGCACCTGGTCCCACTCGGTGACGTCGCAGCGGACGGCGATCGCCCGCTCCTCGTCGCCGAGCTCCGCCGCGAGCTCCTCCAGCTCCTCGAGCCGGCGCGCCGCCAGCACCAGTCGGTAGCGCGAGACCGCCGCTCGGGCGGTCGCGGCACCGATGCCGCTGCTGGCACCGGTGATGAGGAGGACGGGGTCGTCGGCCACGGCTGGATTCTCCCACGACGGCGCCTTGCGATAATCCTGGATGCCTGTGGACCCTCAGCGGAAGCGGAAGATCCGGCTCGTCGTCGCGCTCAGCGTGGCGGTGCTGCTCTCGGTAGCGCTCATCTACACCTCGTTCTCGGCTTCGACCGAGGCGAAGGAGCCATCGGAATTGCTTGGCGCCGCCCCCGGCACCCACGCCGAGATGACCGGCAAGGTCGTCAAGGGGTCGATCCGCCACCAGGGAAACGGCATCGCCTTCCAGGTCGTCGACCGCGAAGGCAGCGGCAAGAGCCTGCCGGTCTCCTATAGGGGGACCGTGCCCGACCCCTTCCGCGGCGGCCGCGAGATCGTCCTCACCGGCAGCGTCGAGAACGGCACCTTCGTCGGCGAACCGGAAACCCTAATCACCAAGTGCCCGTCGAAGTTCACGACTAAGTCGAATGGCTAGTTTCGGCAGCGCCCTGCTGGGGCTCGCTTTCCTCGCCGCGCTCGGCGCCGCGGCGCTGGCGCTGAGCGGGCGCAAAGGCAACGCCCGCCGGGTCGAGCTCTCGCGCCGCGTCGTCTACGCCTTCTGCGGCCTGCTCACCGCCTGTGTGGTGATCATCGAGATCGCCTTCGCCTCGAACGACTTCAGCTTCAAAATCGTCCAGGAACACTCCTCGATCGAGACGCCCCCCTTCTACAAGCTGGCGGCGATGTGGTCGAGCCAGGAAGGCTCGCTGCTGCTCTGGGCCTGGGTGCTCTCGATCGCCTCCAGCATCGCCCTGTATGCGACCCGCAACAAGCTGCGCGAGATCGTCCCCTACGCGACCGCCGTGATGATGGGCGTCGCCGCCTTCTTCACGGGACTGATGCTGTTCGCGCCCGACGTCGACCCGTTCGCGACCTTGAGCCCGGCGCCCAGCGACGGGATCGGCCTCAACCCGCTGCTGCAGCACCCGAGCATGATGATCCACCCGCCGATGCTCTACTCGGGCTACGTGGCGATGACGATCCCGTGCGCCTTCGCCATTGGCGCCCTGATTACCCGCCGCCTCGACGCCGAGTGGATCCGCTCGACCCGCCGCTTCGCCCTGATCGCCTGGGCCTTCCTCGGCTTCGGCTTGCTGCTGGGGGCGCGTTGGTCTTACACCGAGCTCGGCTGGGGCGGCTACTGGGCCTGGGACCCGGTCGAGAACGCGGCGCTGATGCCTTGGCTGCTCAGCACCGCCTTCCTGCACTCGATCATGGTCCAGGAGAAGCGGGGGATGCTGAAAGTTTGGAACGCCTGCCTTGTCGTCGGCAGCTTCTCAATGGCGCTGCTCGGCACCTTTCTCGTCCGCTCCGGCGTCCTGCAGTCGATCCATGCCTTCGGCGACAACACCGTCGGCCCCTACATCCTCGCCCTGATCGGGATCGTCCTGGTCGGCTCGACGGCGCTGATCGTCAGCCGCCTCGATGACCTGCGCTCGCCGAAGCAGATCGACTCGCTGGTTTCGCGCGAGGCGATCTTCCTCGTCAACAACTTCCTCCTGGTCGGGCTCACCGCGGTGATCTTCTGGGGCACCTTCTTCCCGCTGATCTCCGAACTCTTCACCGGCAACAAGGCCTCGCTGGCGGCGCCCTGGTTCGACCGCTATACGACGCCGCTAGCGATCCTGCTGGTTCTCTTCACCGGGATCGGGCCGCTCCTGGCTTGGCGACGGGTGAGCTGGGAGTCGGCCAAGCGCGTCTTCCGGGTACCAGTTGCGGTGGCGGCGGTGGTGACGGTGCTGCTGCTGGCTTTCACCGATGCTGCCCACAAGCCTTGGGCGCTGGCGCTATTTATTTTCGCCGCCTTCGCTCTTACTGGCGTGGCACAGGAGTTCTGGACGGGAGCGGCGGCGCGGCGCCGGCTCACCGGCGAATCTTCGGGCGGCGCCCTGGTCGGCCTGGTCAGCCGCAACCGCCGTCGCTACGGCGGCTACATCGTCCACATCGGCATCGCCGTGCTGCTGATCGGCATCGCCGCCTCCTCGAGCTTCCAGACCAACCGCGACGTCGACCTCAAGCCCGGCGAAAGCACGGTGGTCGACGGCCGCACGATCACCTACGTGAAGCCGACCGTGGCGACCGACAGCGAGAAGTTCACTTTCGGCCAGGTGCTGCGGGTCGAAGAAGACGGCAAGCTGGTCGGCTTTCTGCGCCCGAGCCAGCGCTTCTTCCGCCCGACCGGCGTCCCGGTCGGCACGATCGAGAGCTATTTCGCCGGCGAGTCAACCAGCGAGGTGGGGCTGGAAGCCGGGCTGAAGGAGGATCTCTGGATCGCCCCTCGGGTCGATGTGGGCCCGGTGCAGCGGCGGGCGCGGGCAGCCGACAATGGTTTCCAGCGCTGCGCCAAAGGCGCGCCGGGGACGCCACCGGGGTGCAAAGCGTTGGGGGGGCTGATGCGCGCCGCCGCGGCCAACCCGCGCCTCGAAGCAACTGCCCTCGCCCAGATCTCGAAACTGCAGGGCCTCTCCGCCGAACGGGTGGCGAACTCCTACATCACCGACCGGGCGCCGGTGACCTTCAAGGTGATCGTCAACCCGCTGGTGACCTGGATGTGGATCGGCGGGCTAATCGCCCTGGCGGGAGCGCTGATCGCGATCTGGCCGGCGCGCAGCCGCCGCCGCGGCGCCCTCGTCCGCACCGAGGCCGACGCCCGCAAAGAAGCCAAGTACCGCGAGATCCGCGACGCCGAGCTCGACCACGCTGCCGGCAAGCTCTCCGACGAGGACTTCGCCGTGCTCGATGCCGAACTGCGGCGCGAAGCGGTCGAGTTGCTCGATGGCCACACGAACGGCAACGGCAACGGCGCGCGACCCCGTGAGCCGGAAAAGCTCGAGCAGAGCTAGACTTCCCTGCTAATGCTCTTCACCTTCTTCAGCATCATCCAGGTGATCGTCGCCGCCGTCTTGATCTTCTTGATCCTGCTCCACTCGGGCAAAGACGCCGGTCTCTCCGGTGCTTTCGGGATCGGCAGTGGCGGCAGCTCGATCGGTGGGGGCTCGATGGTCGAGCGGAATCTGGATCGCGCCACGGTCTTCTTCGCCGTGGTGTTTGGGCTGAACACCATCCTTCTGCTGAAGCTCTAGCGGCGGGCCTAACCGTGCAGTGCTGTGTCTGCGTCTGCGGACAATTCACCGCGCGCTGTAACCGTGCTTGACAAAATCTGTATCTGTGTAAAGATCGCGTACTACAGATAGGGTTTTGACAAGGAGGGTTTGTGGAGGCACATGCGGAGCACTTGCATCACCATCACCACGACGACGTTGAGGTCAATCCGGCGGAGTGGAGCGATGGGAAGCGGTATGCCTGGCTGCTGGGGATCGTCGTGCCGCTGGCGCCCTTCTTCGCCTACCTCTACTGGTCACTGACGGGGTTTGGTGGCTTCTGGTTCATGGGGCCGTTCCTCGTCTTCGTGCTCTTCCCCCTGCTCGACGCCGTGGTTGGGATGGACCCGACCAACCCGCCCAACAGCGTCCTCAAGTACCTCGAGCAGGACCGCTACTACCGCTGGTGCACCTACCTCTTCATCCCGATCCAGTACGCGGGGCTGATCTTCGCCTGCTGGCTCTGGTCCAGCGGCGACCTCTCGGTGGTCGAATCGATCGGGCTGGCACTGACGATGGGCGTGGTCGGCGGCATTGCCATCAACACCGCCCACGAGCTCGGCCACAAGCGCGCCAGCTCCGAGAAGTGGCTCAGCCGCGTCGCCCTCGCCCAGACTGGCTACGGCCACTTCTTCATCGAGCACAACCGCGGTCACCACGTCAAAGTCGCCACCCCCGAGGACCCCGCCAGCTCCCGCCTTGGGGAGAGCTTTTGGGCTTTCCTGCCGCGCACTGTCGTCGGCAGCCTACGCTCGGCCTGGGAGATCGAGACCGCCCGCCTGGACCGGCTGGGGAAATCGCCCTGGGGAATCCACAACGATGTCCTCAGCGCTTGGGCGATGACCGTCGTCCTCTTCGGCGGCCTCGCCGTCGTCTTCGGGGCGGTCATCCTGCCCTACCTGCTGGTCCAGGCGGTGATCGGTTTCTCGCTGCTGGAGGTCGTCAACTACCTCGAGCACTACGGCCTGCTGCGCCAGAAGCGCGAGGACGGGCGTTACGAGCGCTGCCGCCCCGAGCACAGCTGGAACAGCAACAACGTCGCCTCCAACGTGCTGCTCTACCACCTCCAGCGCCACAGCGACCACCACGCCAACCCGACCCGCCGCTACCAGGCGCTGCGCCACGTCAACGAGGCACCGCAGCTGCCTACCGGCTATGCCGGGATGATCGTTCTCGCTTGGTTCCCGCCGCTCTGGCGCCGGGTGATGGACCCGCGCCTGCTCGACCACTTCGAAGGTGACGTGACGCGGGCGAACATCCAACCCCGCAAGCTCGACCGTGTCCTCGCTCGCTATGGGAGGGCCGCATGAGCGCTTGGCGCTGCCCGAGCTGCGAGTACACCTATGAGGAGGAGGCAGGCCATCCGCGCGAGGGTTTCCCGCCCGGCACGCCATGGAGCGAGGTTCCCGATGACTGGGCCTGCCCCGACTGCGGCGTCCGCGACAAGGTCGACTTCGAGCCTGCCGGGTAGGGGTGGCTGCCGGCGCCTGACCGGCTCCGCTGGCACGATAGAGGGAGATGCCGAACGGGAGGACCCCTTACCAGGAGGCAGCGCGGGAGCTCTTGCGGCAGACCGTCTTCGACGCTGCCCGCGACCTGCTGGGCAGCCGCCCGTGGTCGGAGATCACGATGGCAGACGTCGCCGCTGGCGCCGGCGTCAGCCGCCAGACCCTCTACAACGAGTTCGGCAACCGCAACGAGTTCGGGTTTGCCTTCGTCATCCACGAGGCCGAACGCTTCATGGATGACGTCGAGAAGGCGGTGCTGGAGCACACCGATGAGCCGCGGGCGGCGGTGCGGGCGGCGCTGCGGCACTTCCTCAGTACCGCTGGCGACGATCCGCTGATTCGCATCCTCCTCAGCGACGACGGCACCGGCGGCATGCTCCCGTTCGTCACCACCCAGGGACTGCCAGTGGTGCAGTGGGCGACCGGCCGGCTGGTCAGCGTGATCGAAGAGGGCTGGCCGGAAGCGCCGCCCTCAGACGTGAAGGCGCTGGCGGAGAGCCTGGTAAGGCTGGCGATCAGCTACGTGACGACGCCGGGCGAGGAACCAGAAGAGGCAGCCGCGACCGTGGCCGAGCTGCTCGGCCCCTTTATCGACAAGGCGTTGGGCTCTGCAGTCGAGCCCTCCTAAGCGCCGCCCCTGTTGCACCGAGGATCGTTTAGGTGGTAAAAGTGCTTCGTGCATTCGATGCGTAAGGCAGCGGGTTCCGAGTTGCTCGGCAGAGCGGTGATCTGCGCCGCGGCTGCGCTGCTGGTCGCTGCCGTGCTCTTTGGCTGCGGCGGGGGATCAAGCTCAACCGACTCGAGCACCAAGAGGATGTACTCAACCGGCACGAAATTGGGGGAACGGGGGCCAACCGCGGTCGACCCGGTCGAACTCTCGGGCCCGCTGGCCGTCGAACTTGAAAAATATTTGATTAAGAACTACGAAGGCGAAAGCTGGTTTCCAGAACTGGAAGACGTTTGGAGCAAATCCGGCACCGTGATCGTCTCGACCGGCCTCACCAGAGGAACCCAGAGCAAAAAGACCGCGGAAGAAGTCTGCACCGTGGTCCGCAAGGCGAAGGTGAAGCACCACGCCGGAAATATCTCGGTCGGCTACGGACTGAACGAAGGGGTCGAATGCTGAGCTGCCCGTGCAGGGCAGCTGGGGTGTGTCGGGTTAGTCGAGCTGGTTGGAATCGGCGTTGACGAGGGCCTCGCTGCTCGCGCCGGCGAGTCATGCGGCTGAGAGGAGTCGAACCTCCACGGGTGTTTCCACCCACAAGGCCCTCAACCTTGCGCGTCTACCAGTTCCGCCACAGCCGCTTGAGGGCGCCCGATTCTAGTTGTTCGCGCCCAGCGGGAGGGCGCAGGTTGCGGGCGTCCGGAGGGCGCGGTACTCTACGAACAAGTGTTCGAAGGCAATTTGCGGCTGTTTGACCCGGCATCGGAGGAAAGCGCAGAGACGATGGTTGACCTTGACTTGACCAAGCGGCAGAAGGAGATCTTCGACTTCATCCGCAAATACGCGGCCAAGACCGGCTATCCGCCGACGGTGCGGGAGATCGGCAAAGCGGTTGGGCTGCACTCCTCCTCGACCGTGCACGCTCACCTAGCCAACCTCGAGAAGCTGGGGCTGGTCAAACGAGATCCGTCGAAGCCGCGCGCAATCGAGCTGCTCTTTGGTAAGGCCAAACAGGCGATCAGCTCCGGAAGCGGCTTGCCGCTGATCGGGCAGGTCGCGGCGGGCGAGCCGATTTTGGCCGAAGAGAACATCGAGGAATACCTGGAGATTCCCGACGTGATCGGGGGGGAGGACGGCGATTACATCCTCCAGATCCGCGGCGAAAGCATGAAAGACGCCGGCATCATCGAGGGCGACTACGTGATTGTGCGGCCGAGCGACGACGCCGCGGATGGTGAGATTGTCGTTGCCCTGATCGGCGAGGAGGCAACCGTGAAGCGGATCTACCGCGAAAAAGACCACATCCGGTTGCAGCCCGAAAACAAGGAAATGGAGCCGATCCTCACCACCGAGGCTCGAGTCCTCGGCAAAGTGGTCGGCGTCTTCAGAAAAGTCTGAAGTCCGTCAGGGCCAGCGGCCCGACTGAATTTTCTTCTTGTAGCCCCGCTGTTTGCGGCGGGCGTCCCAGAGGACCAGCGGCAGCAGTCGCAGGCCGAGGCGGGGGAAGAGGTCGAAGAAGCGCAGCATCGGCCCGCGCCAGCGGGGGGTTATCAGGAGCGGGCGCGGGCGCTCGGTGAGCTTGCCGATCTCTCTTGCCACTTTCTCGACGGTGAGCAGTTGTCCCGAGAAGGAGGGAGCCACGTCGGGGTCGTCGAGCTTGTCTTCGAGCATCGGCGTCCAGATCCCGTCGGGGCAGACGGCGGAAACGTCGATGCCCTTGATGCCGCGGCGTCGCAGGTCGTAGAGGGTGCCAAGGGTGAAGGCGATCGCTGCGTGCTTGGTCGCCGAGTAGGCGACCTCACCGGGAGCGGCGACGATCGCCGCCAGCGAGCAGATGTTGATGATCTGCCCGCGCCCCGCCTGCGTCATTGGCCCCAGCGCCGCCACCGTCCCATTCATTAGGCCCGTGGCGTTGACGTCGAGCATCGTCTGGCGAGCCTCCGCGCCTTGCTCCCAGGGGACGCCGCTGAAGAGGATGCCGGCGTTGTTGACCCAAAGGTCGAGCGAGCCGGTGCGGCCAAGCGATTCGGCGAGTGCCCGGCAGGCAGCCTCGTCGCGCACGTCGAGGGCCGAGGCCCGCGCCTCGCCGCCAAGCTCCGCGGCGACGCGGTCGGCAGCGCCAGCATCGACGTCGGTGACGTGGACGCGGTAGCCCCGGCCGGCGAGCTCGGTCGCGATCGCGCGGCCAAGACCACTGCCGGCGCCGGTGACGACAGCCGTTCGCATCCGGCGAGTCTATGCCGACGGGACGGAAACCGGTCCATGTAACCGGTTTTCGGCCCGTCGGCACCAAGAGTGGCGAATTCCTGCCAAATCTCGCCGCCGAGCTACCATCGCAGGGCGGGCTGAGCGACCGCGGGGGGAGAGAAAACCCCTCGAGGAAAGTCCGGACACCACAGGGCAGGGCGGTGGGTAACGCCCACCCGGGGAAACCCGCGGGAAAGTGCCACAGAAATGACACGGCCGATGGCGCGACCACACGTGAGTCGCGTACAGGCAAAGGTGAAATGGTGCGGTAAGAGCGCACCGGCGTCGCGGTGACGCGGCGGCCAGGCAAACCCCGCCCGGTGCAAGGCCAAGCAGGATCGTCGACCCCGCCCGGCGAGATCCAGGTAGGCCGCATAGATAGATGGCCGCTCACGACAGGATCCGGCTTACAGGCCCGCTAAGGAAAAGGCCCTCGAAAGGGGGTCTTTTCTATAGATCGGAATCCCGATCCAAACCGTTGCACCATTTTCTGTCTTAGCGTTTGCTAACCTGCCGCCAACTTCCGCTGAATCTTCGCCTACATAACGCGAGGAGCGGGGGACCCAATCAGTTGGGGCGAATCGTGGCTAGTGCCGCGTAGCGCAGCTCTTTCAGCGCGAGCCCGTCAGCTAACCCCGTAAGCGTCTGGAAAGAGAATGCAGACGATCAATCAAACCTCCGTGCGCTGGGCGCTAGTCCTGGCGATCTTCCTGGCCATGCTGGCCGGAGCAGTAACCGGCGCCCGGGCGGCTACCGGCGGCGCCTCCGCCTCCGGGTCAGATGGCGAAGAAGTGGCTTTCAGCCCTTATCGCTACGCCGGCGCCAGCTGGTACGGCGGCCCCAGCCTTTGGGGCAATAAGACCGCCTGCGGCAAGACGCTGCGCCCGCACACGCTGGGCGTCGCCCACAAGACCCTCCCCTGCGGGACCACGGTCAAATTTGTCCACAACGGCCACGTCCTCGTCACCCAGGTAATTGACCGCGGCCCCTACGTGAAGGGGCGGGCCTGGGATCTGACTAAGGCGGCCAGTGAAGCCCTCGACTTCGAAGGCGTGGGGCGGATCCGCTACGCGATCGCCGTTAACTACGCCAGCACTCTCCGCTAGCCGCTAATTGCGGCCTTCTCCGGCCGCACCGAAGGCTAGGCTGCCGTGTTCAGGCAAGAGCCAAACGACGA
>DASSNA010000359.1:0-5132 GCA_035688445.1 Solirubrobacterales bacterium
CCCTCACCCTCTCTGGGCTGCACTGGAAGGCGTCCCAAGGGCCGCCGTTGCGCCTCGCCGCGTGACACACAGCGGCATTTGGTCATGCAGCGAGGCCCTTTAGCTAAAGCGGCCTTATCCATGGTCGATAAGCGGGGTGGATGCGTGACCCTGCGGACAGGAACTGGCCTGAGCACGAGGTCAAGCGCATTCTCGACCAGGGTGCGCCGGGAGGCCACGACTTCCAGCGATTGGTTGAGCGGCTGCCGGCGATCGTCTATTCCGCTGAGCTAGGCGAGTACGGACGCTGGCGCTACGTCAGCCCCCAGGTCGAGGAGATCCTTGGCTACCGCCCGGAGGAGTTCATCCGCGACCCCAGCCTCTGGGCGAGCTTGCTGCATCCGGAGGACCGTTTGCGGGCGCTGGAGGTGGAAAGCGACGAGCACCTCGGCAAACGGGGAACGACGCCGACCGAATATCGCATGTACACCCGCGACGGCCGGGTCGTCTGGATCCACGACGAGGCGGTACTGGAAGCAGACGAGGAAGGGGTCCCGGTCTGGCACGGGGTCCTCTACGACATCAGTGAGCGCAAGCAGACCGAGCAAGAGCTGCACCGCGCTCTCTCCCAGCAGGCGGTCGTCGCCCGGCTCGGCGAGCGGGCGCTGCAGGACGGTGACCCGGAGGAGCTGATGGAGGCGGCCACCACGCTGATCGGCCGGGTCGACGGCGTCCACAGCGCCTGCATCTGGGAGCTCGGTCGCGACGGCCGCCGGCTCAACCTCCGCGCTGGCCTCAGCGAGGCCACGGCCGCCGCCGGCCGCCGCGTCTCGGCCTCCCGCGACTCCCACGCCGGCGCCGCCCTCGACTCGGGGACCCATGCGATCGTCCCCAACTGGGAGGAGGAGACCCGCTACACGATGCCGCCGGTGCTGCGGGCCTTCGGCGCCGCCAGCAGCCTCGCCGTCGTCATCGACGGCAAGAGCCGCCCTTTCGGCGTTCTCGACGTCCATGCCAATGAGCCCAACCGCTTCAGCGCCAAGGATGTGCCCTTCGTGCAGGCCGCCGCCAACGTGCTGGCCGACGCGATCGAGCGCCACGCCGCCGACCAGGCGCTGCGCCACCGCGTCCTCCACGACGCCCTCACCGGTCTCCCCAACCGGCTCAGCTTCGTCGACACTCTCGGCAACGCGCTCAGCAAGGCGGCGATTTCGGCCTCTCCGGTCGGGATCCTCTTCCTCGACCTCGACCACTTCAAGCTGATCAACGACAGCCTCGGCCACCACGCCGGCGACGCGCTGCTGCGGGCGGTGGCGCCGCGGCTGCGGGCTCATTTGCGACCGGGGGACATCGTCGCCCGCTTCGGCGGCGACGAGTTCGGGATCCTGATCGACCGGCTCGCCGACGAAGGGGAGGCGCTGGCTATCGCCGGTCGCGTCTCCGCGGCCTTTGACCAGCCCTTCTCGATCGACGGCGTCGACCACTTCGTCAGCGCCAGCATCGGGGTGGCGGTCTCGCGCGCCTCCGAAGAGCGGGCGACCAACGCCGAGCTTTTGATCCGCGATGCCGACGCGGCGATGTACCGGGCCAAGGAAGGCGGCCGCTCCCGCGTCGTCCTCTTCGACGCCGAGATGCGGGCCGGGGCGGTGCGCCGGCTCGAGGTCGAACGGGAGCTGCGCCACGCGCTCGACCGTGACGAGCTCGTCCTCCATTACCAGCCGGTCGTCAACCTGCGCTCGGGGGAGATCACCGGCCTCGAGGCGCTGGTGCGCTGGCGCCACCCCGAGCGGGGGACCCTCGACCCGGGCGAGTTCGTCTCAATTGCCGAGGACAGTGGCCTGATCGAACCGATCGGGCGCTGGGTGCAGGAGCGCGCCTGCCGGCAGGCGCTGGAGTGGCACCAGCTCCGCCCCGACTCCCGGCCCCTCGACGTCGGCGTCAACCTCTCGGCCCGCCAGGTCGCCCACCATGACCTGCCGGCGACGGTGGAGGAGATCCTCGCCCGCACCGGGCTCGATCCGGTCCACCTGCGGCTGGAGATCACCGAGAGCGTCCTCGTCGAGGAGTCGGCGACGGCGGTCGACTCGCTGCAGGCGCTGGACGAGCTCGGGGTGCGACTGGTGCTCGATGACTTCGGCACCGGCTACTCCTCGCTCGCCTATCTCAACCGCTTCCCCTTCCACGCGCTGAAGATCGACCGCTCCTTCGTCGACGCGCTCGGGATCGAGCAGGAGGCGACGGCGATCGTCGAGGCGATCATCGGGATGGCGCGGGCGCTCTCACTGGAGGTGATCGCCGAGGGAGTGGAGAGCGAGGTGCAGCTGTCCGAGCTGCGCCGCCTCGGTTGCGACTACGCCCAGGGGCACCTCTTCCACGCGGCGATGCCGGAGCGCGAGGTGGGCCGGCTGATTGCCGAAGGCGCGCTCGGCTATTCGGGAATTTCGCCCGAGGACAGGTAGCTGTCGTCGAGCAGTTCGCTCGTCTGCGGCAGCGAGTCGATCAGGCCGTTGTCGCGCATCCAGCCGGCGAAGGCTTCCCACTGCTGCGGGTTCATGTAGCCGTAGGGCTTGCCTTTGACCCGCGCGCCCAGCAGCGGCAGCGTCGCCTTCACCTCGGCGTCGGTCAGTTTCGGTTCGAGGTCGGGGTTCGCTTCGGTGACCGCTTTGGTGGCGGCGCCCGGGTTTTCGACCGCCGCTTCGGTGCCGTGCTCGAGGGCGGCAAGGAAGAGGCGGACCCCTTCCGGGTCTGCTTCGAGCTTGCTGCGGTTGGCGACGAGGACGAGCTCGTTGTAGGTGGGGACGCCGAGCTTGTCGACGGGGGTGACGACGGGGGCTTTGCCGCGTTCGCGCAGGTCGATCCCCTCGACGTTGCTGTAGCCGCCGAGCATCGCCTGGGCCGAGCCGCCGACGAGGGCGGGGAGGAGGCCGAAGCCGACGTTGACGGACTTGACGTCTTCGGGGGTGAGGTGGACGCGGGCGAGGATCGTCTTCAGGAAAGCGTCTTGGTAGGGGATGCCGGCGGTCGCGACCGTCTTGCCCTTGAGGTCGGCGACGCCTTTGATCCCCGATTTCTTCAGCCAGATCAGCGAGGTCAGCGGCCGGTTGACCAGGGCGCCGACGGCGACGACGTCGAGGCCCTGTTCGCGCGCCAGAGCCACCTCGGGCTCATAGGAGATCGCCAGGTCGGTGCGGCCGGCGGCGACCTGCTTGATCGGCGCCGCTGGGTCGGAGGGGGCGGTGATGCTGAGGTCGAGCCCGGCTTCTTCGAAGTAGCCGAGTTTCTGCGCCATGTAGATGCCGGCGTGGTCGGGGTTGGGGTAGAAGTCGAGCGTGAGGCTGAACGGTTCCTGTTCGGCGCTGCCGCCTTCGGACTTCTCACCGCAGGCGGCGAGAGCGAGAGCGAGCATCAGCACGGCGAGGGCGATCGCCGGGATCCGGAGGCGCGTCATCGCCTGAGTTCTATCGCCAACTGACGACGCGCCGCTCCGCGAGCACCGTCAAGCCCATCAGGACGAGCGCCAGCGCCGAGAGGACGGCGACCGTGGCGAACTGTCGTGCGACTTCCAGATAAGCCGTGTCCGACTGGATCAGGTGTCCTAGCCCGGAGCTTGATCCTGCCCACTCGGCGAAGACGGCGCCGATCGGGGCGACCACGACCGCGATCTTCATGCCGGTGAAGAGATTGGGGAGGGCGGTGGGGGCTTCAACTCGCCAGAACCGCTGCCAGCGCGAGGCATCGAGGCTGCGCATCAGCTTCACCGCCTCGGGGTCGACGGATCGGAGCCCGTCGAGGATGTTGACCGTGATCGGGAAGAAGCAGATCAGCGCGACGATGAAGATCTTGGGGGTGATCCCGAAGCCGAACCAGACGGTCAGGATCGGGGCGATGACGACGATTGGGATCGTCTGCGAGGCGACGATCAGCGGGTAGCTGGCGTCCTTGACGATCCGCCAGCGGTGCATCGCCACCGCGAAGCCGATCCCGACGACGAGGGCGGCGAGGATGCCAAAGACGATCTCGCGCAGGGTCACCCAGGCGTTTTCGGCGAGCAGGCTGCGGTTCTCCCAGAGGGCGGAGGCGATTTCCGCCGGTGAGGGCACGAGATAGCTTTCGAGGCTGAGCGCGTCGGCGATCGCCCCGGTCGAGGCGGCGATCTGCCAGGCCCCGACGAGCGCCGCCAGCAGCAACGCCGGCAGCACCCACCGCCTCACCCGTTCCGTGGTTCGTTTGTCGTGCATAGCCCGACTTAGGAACCACGCATTGCTTGGTGGAGGGCTCGCATCGCCTCTTCGCGGGCGGCGACGAACTCGGGGGCGGTGACGGTGGCGTCGCGGTCCTCGGCTCGCGGCGCCGGAGTGTCGAGCTCGGCGACGATGCGGCCTGGCCGGGCGGAGAGGACGGCGACGCGGTCGCAGAGATAGAGCGCCTCCTCGACGTCGTGGGTGACGAGGACGACGGTGCGGGGGTCGGTCCGCAGCGCTGCTGCCAGCCACTCCTGCATCTCGGCGCGGGTGATCGCGTCGAGGGAGGCGAAGGGCTCGTCCAGGGCCAGCACCGGCTTGCCGGCGATCAGCGTGCGCAGGAAGGCGACCCGCTGGCGCATGCCGCCGGAGAGCTCGGCCGGCTGCGCCTGCTCGAAGCCGGCGAGACCGAAGCGCTCGAAGAGGGCGCCGGCCGCGTCGCGGGCGGCCTCGCGGCGCATCCCCTGGTTGCGCAGCGCCAGGGCGGCGTTGTCGATCGCCGAGTACCAGGGGAGGAGGAGATCGCGCTGGGGCATGAAGGCGCAGCGGGCGAGGCGGTCCTCGGTGGCGGCCTCGCCACTGACTTCGATGCGCCCGGCGCTAGGCTCGCGCAGGCCGCAGACCAGCTCCAACAGCGTCGACTTGCCGCAGCCGGAGGGGCCGACCAGGCCGATCACCCCGTGCGCCGGTACCTCGAGGTCGACCGAGTCGAGGGTCTGCAGCTCGCCGTAGGAGTGACAGACCCCGCGCAGGAGGAGCCCCTCCCCCGTCGTATCTGCTGAAAGCGGCGGCGGATCGACGGCTTGAGATTTCCCAGTTAGGGGCTTGATCTTGGTATCCTGGCGCACTCCGCACTCCTGACCAAGAAGGTCAGAAAAGTCGAAATCGGGGCGGTGCGGGCCCCAGGAGAAC
>DASSNA010000360.1:0-2812 GCA_035688445.1 Solirubrobacterales bacterium
TGAGAGCCGTAAACTCCGAGCAGCATGTAGATCGTGACCAGCACCAGCGGCGCGACCGGGAAGGCCGGCAGGAAGGGCTCGCTGGCCAGCGCCACGACGACGGCGAGGGCGACGCTGGAGGAGAGGAAGTCGACTAGAGGCAGCAGCCAGAGGCCGGGGCCGCGTCGGACCATCGGCATCGCGCCGAGGGTGGGGCGGTCCTGAACGAGGGCTTCGCGGGTACTCGGCTGAGGGCCGAAACGGCGATCAAGGGGGAGATCAGTGGATGAGTGCATTGGGGGGAGAGCAGGGTTGACTGGGCTTTAGTTGTAAGGCGGTGGCTGGAGATTGGTTGCGGTCAACGCCCTCTCCGTATCGGCAGCGACCTCGGATCACCTGAGTCGCTGCAAGATTGCAACGTGGGGATCGTAACCCGCAGATTACGGGAAAGCTGAATTGGAAAAACAGCTTTTTCCCAATAGTGGGGAGGCCATTGCAAACTGGCCTATTACTGAACCAGGGAGGTACCGACTACTTGTAAGCCTCTGCGAGCTCTGGGTCCTTCTCGGCCAACATCTCCGCCAGCTCGACCATCACCTTGCACTGCTTCCAGGTGGCGTCGTCCTGCATCTTGCCGTCGATCATGTGGACGCCGCGGCCGTCGGGAATCGCCTCGATCACCTTGCGGGCGAACTTGACCTCGTCTGGCGGCGGGCTGAAGACCTTCTTCGCGATTCCGATCTGTACGGGGTGCAGCGACCAAGCGCCGACGCAGCCCATCAGGAAGGCGGCGCGGAACTGGGTCTCGCATCCGGCGGTGTCCTTGATGTCGCCGAATGGCCCGTAGAAGGGGAGGATGCCGGCGGAGGTGCAGGCGTCGACCATGCGGGCGATCGAGTAGTGCCAGAGGTCCTGCTGGGCGCTGACGCGGTCGGCCTCGGGGTTTTCGGGGTCGGCCGGGTCCTCCATCACCCGGTAGCCGGGGTGGCCGCCGCCGACGCGGGTCGTCTTCATCCGCCGCGCCGCGGCGAGGTCGGCGGGGCCGAAGCTCATCCCCTGCATGCGCGGGCTGGCGTTGGCGATCTCCTCGAGGTTGACCACGCCTTGGGGGGTCTCGAGGATCGCGTGGACCAGCAGAGGCCGCTCTAGACCGGCCTTTGCCTCCAGTTGGGCGAGCAGGCGGTCGACGTAGTGGATATCCCAGGCGCCCTCGACCTTTGGCACCATGATTACCTCGAGCTGGTCGCCGATCTCGCTCACGAGCTGGGTCAGGTCGTCGAGCACCCAGGGGCTCTCCAGCGCGTTGACGCGGGTCCAGAGCGAGGTCTGGCCGAAGTCGTTCTCCTTCGCGGCGCGGATCAGCCCTGCGCGCGCGGCCTCCTTGCGGTCGACCGGGACCGCGTCCTCGAGATTGCCGAGCAGGATGTCGGTTTTGGCGGCGATGTCGCCCGCCTTGGCGACCATCTTCTCGTTCGAGAAGTCGAGGAAGTGGATCATCCGCGAGGGGGTGACCGGGATCTCACGGAGGGGCTCCGGGGCGCCGATCGCCTGCGGCAGGAAGAAGTCGCGTGGGTGTCTCAAGGTGCTCCTAGGGTCGTGTCTGGGGAAGGACGCGCGTAAATCTAGTCAGCGCGCGCGTTTGCCGCCTCCCGCGCCCATAAATTGCCTGCTATCGAGGGAAGCGAGCGCGACAACACCCAGGATTGGATCGTCCCCCGCGGCACCGTGCCGCTGGTCAGCGACCTCGAGGCGCGGATCGACGAGGCGCTGGTGATCGCCCGCGCCTCCGAGGAGGGCGTGCGCGAGGTGGGTGAGATGGCGCTCGACGCGGCGCGACA
Organism: Solirubrobacterales bacterium; assembly: GCA_035688445.1. Lineage (GTDB taxonomy): Bacteria > Actinomycetota > Thermoleophilia > Solirubrobacterales > 70-9 > VAYN01. The sequence continues at coordinate 1,818 of DASSNA010000360.1, forward strand.
GGCGCGGCGCGCGGCCGAGGCGGCGGAGAAGAGCGCGGCGGTGGCAGTGGCGGCGCGAATGGAGCCCGCTACTGAGCAAAAAGAAGAGGAAAAGGCCTCTCGCGTCGAGCACAAGTTGTCACCCGTGGAGGAGCCTTCGCCCCCTCCTCAGCCTCGTTTCGAGGCGCGTTTTCGCACCTTTACCGAGCGAGCAGATCGGGTCTCGGCGCGGCTGCGGCGGTTGGGAGCGAGTCATCCGTCAGGCCCCAGCGTCGGCGCAGCGCGTCGCCGAGGCGCCGGCTGAGCGGACCGCAGCCCGCGAGCGGCTGCCCGTCTAACTCGAGGGCGGCCTCAATGCCGCGGATCGAGCCGCTGAGGAAGGTCTCGTCGGCGTTGAGCAGGTCGTCGGAGGAGATGGTGCTCTCGTGAGTCTCGATCCCGGCCCCATCCGCAAGCTCCAGCAGCGCTGCGCGGGTGGTCCCGGGAAGGATGCGGCCGTCGAGCGGGGGCGTGAGGAGGGTGCCGCCGCGGATGGCGAAGACGTTGGCCCAGCCAGCCTCGAGCACTTCGCTCTCGTCGACGATCAGCGCGCCTGGCCCGTCTGATGTGGGGCGATCAATCCCCGGTCGGTCGACCCACTTGTGGGGGCCGAGGCCGCCGCTGACCGGGTGGGTGCGCAGCTTCAGGCCCTGGGATGGGAAGACGGCCTCCAAATCGACCCCCTCGGCAAGTAGGTCGATTTGGAGGCCGTCTTCGGCGGGGACGGCGGTGAGGCGGAGGCGACCGAGAGGGATGTCTTCTGCTGCCTGCCGCAGCTCCTCCTCGGCTTGCGGCGGCAGCGATTGCGAGTAGACCACGTCGAGGCTGCGAGCGAGCCGCCGCAGATGAGCCTCCAGCTCGACTGGCTCGCCATCGACCACGAGCAGCGTCTCGAAGATGCCGCACGAGCGGTCGGGGTGCCAGCGATCGGCCATCGGGTGAGTATCTTGCCGACGCGGCCGGCGATGCGCACGCTG
>DASSNA010000041.1:0-3115 GCA_035688445.1 Solirubrobacterales bacterium
CAGCGTCCCAACCTCCAGAGCCGCCGGTGAGTGACGATCGTGTATACTTCGATGTGCACAGGAGGATGGCGCGATGAAGTTCCTTTCCGTCCGGGATCTGAGAAGCAAGTCGGCCGAAGTCTGGAAGGGCCTCACGGAGGAGCGGGAGATGGTGGTGACGTCCAATGGCCGGCCCATTGCGATCCTCTCGGCAGTGACGGAAGAGACCCTCGAGGAGACCTTGGCCGCGATTCGCAGGTCCAGGGCGGTCGCTGCAGGGTCGGAGATTCAGCGGCAGTCGGTCCTGAGGGGTAAAGACGCCATCACCCCGGCGGAGATCGATGCCGAGATCGCCAGGGTCCGGCGAGCCCGCCGGCAGCAAGGTGACCTTTCGCAATGAAGATCGTCCTGGACACGAACGTCCTCGTGTCCGGCCTGCTTCAGCCGTTTGGGCCTTCTGGCCAGATCGTGCGCCTGGTTGCTTCTGGAGAACTGGTTCTTTGTCACGACCCGAGAATCCTTGCCGAGTACCAGGAAGTCCTTCTGCGCGAGAAATTCGGCTTCGATCCCGAGCGCGTCGATGCCCTGCTGGAGGAGATCAGAGCAGGTGGCATTCCGGTCGCAGCCCGTCCTCTCGCAATCAGGCTGCCCGACGCTGATGACGAGCCTTTCCTGGAGGTTGCCCTGGCAGGTGGAGCACAGTGCCTGGTCACGGGGAACGTCAAGCATTACCCCGCCGAAGCCTGCAGTGGAGTCGAAGTGCTCTCTCCGCGGTCGCTTATCGAGCTCTATCGAGCCCGCTAGGGCAACTGCGGCCGGGGCCGACCGCAGAGTCGCTGACGCCGCCCGGCGATGAATCGCCGGGCTAGTGAGCAGCGCCCCATGAATGGGGCTTCAAACCACGCGTCCTTCTGAAGCCGGCTTGCCCGGCGCTGCCCTTGTAGCCCGGGCATTCATGCCCGGGCGGGACGGCAGCTCACAACAGCCGCAGCTCCCTCTTGATCTCCTCGACGCGCGCCTGGATCTCGCCGCGGTCGAGGGTGCGGTAGCGCTCGGGGAGGAGCTCGCGGCTGGTCGACTCGAGGACGGCGCAGAGGATCTGCATCTCGCGCTCGCGGCTGTTGGCGGGGGGGATGAAATCGGTGAGTGCCTTCTCGAGGTGCTCGCGGGCGACCTCCGCGGCGCCGGCGGCCTCCGCCTCCAGGGTGGCGCGCACCAGCACCGCTTCGAGGTCTGACCCCGAAAAGCCGAGAAGCTGCTCCTCTTTCGCCACCTCCGAGAGCTTGGCGACCGACGTCTTGATCCCCAGCTTCTTGAGCATCACGGCGTAGATCTCGTCGTACTCCGCGGCCGTCTCCGGATAGAAGAGCGGGATGTGCTCCTCGGCCCGCCCCTGCCGCTTCAAATCGATCGGCAGCAGGTCGGGGCGGGCGGTGATCAGGAACCAGAGGATGCGGCCGCGGTACTGCGTGTCGCCCATGAACGAGGCGATCTGCGCGAAGACGCGGTTCTGCGTCCCCGAATCCCCCTGCTGGTCGCGGTTGCCGAGGGCGGCGTCGGCCTCGTCGACCACCACGCCGACCGGGGTGAGCGAGGCCAGGATCTTCAGGATGCGCTCCAGGTTCGACTCCGTCGAGCCGACCCACATGGAACGGAAATTTTTGAGCTTGACGCAGGGGAAACCGATCTCGCGGGCGAAACATTCGACGAGAAAGGTTTTCGCGCTCCCCACCGGGCCGCAGACGAGATAGCCCATCGGCACCGCCGCCGGGTTGCCGCGCGCGATGGCGCGGGCGGCGCGGCGCAGGCGGTCCTTGACCGCCGGCATGCCGGCCACCATGGAGAGGTCGAAGCGCGGCTCGACGTATTCGAGGAGCCCCAAGCCCTCGCTCTCGATCACCTCTTTCTTCGCTCGCCGCACCTTGTCGCGGGTGAGCACCTCCCCCTCGGCGTCGGCGCCGTCGAGAAGCTGGCCGATCTGGCTCCGCGTCATGCCGGCGGTCAGCTCGGCCAGCCGTTCCGGGGTGAGCTCGGAAAGCTTTTCATACCAGGAAGCGGCGCGCACCGCCTGCAGGTAGGTCAGGCGCTCGGCGGGATCGGGGCGGACGATCTCGATCTCCTGCGTGGCGTGCGAGCGCACCAGCTTGGGATCGAGCTCGGAAAGACTCTCGGTGACCAGCACGAAGACGACGTTCTTGGCGAGGAGCACCGGGTCCTGCGACCACTTGCGCAGGTAGACTAAGACAGTGCGGTCCTCGGGCGCGCGGTAGGCGACGTCGGCGGCGGGGACGATGGTCTCGGCGAACGGCAGGAGGAGGACGACCGGGCGCGCCGGTGCGAGCGCCGTGCAGTGCCGGAAGTAGGAGTCGAGCAGGGCGAAACAGTTGGCGGCATCGCGCGGCAGGGCGTCGGACCAGGTGGTGCCGTGCACCGCGTCGTAGCTCTTGAGACGGTCCTGGAAGTGGGTGCGCGCCGCCGGCGTCGCGAAACCGAGCCCTTCGGCGCGGTTGTAGGTGACGACCGAGGGCCAGCCGGCGAACAGCTCGCTGGTCAGGAAGTCGTCGAGCGCCAGGAAGCGCAGGCCGGCCGAGCCGCGCACCGGCACCAGGTCCGACGGCACGCCGTGCAGGACGAAGGTGTTCGCCCGCTTGGCGCGGATCGAGCGCACGACGTCCTGGCCCCAGGGGGGGAGCGACGCCAGGAACGCGGGCGGCGAATCGGCAGGGCTCACGCGCGGCCGCTCACTGCCCTTCCGGCAGCTTCTGCGGCGCGGCCTGCGCCGTGCCGCCGGTCGGGAAGGGGGCGGCCTCCTTGACCGCGTCCGGTTTCTTGAGCCCCATCTCCACCTCGAACTCGGAGAGGATCCCCTGCGCCTGGAGCTGGCGCGCCTTGCGCTCGTTCTTGATCCGCTCGACGTCCATGCCGCCGGTCGCCACCTCGACCGCCGCCTTGGCCTCGGCGGAGCGCTGCTTGATCTGGTCGAGGTACTTGTCGGCGGTGGCCGCGGTGCCGTACTGGTCGAGCTCGGTCAGCGCCGAGGCCGCGCTCTTCAGGACCGCGGCCTTCTTCGACTCCTGGATCGCCTTCTGGCTCTGCTCGATCTTGGTGCGCAGCTTGGTCTTGATGTCCTCGACCG
>DASSNA010000048.1:0-2214 GCA_035688445.1 Solirubrobacterales bacterium
GACTCCACCGCCGCGATCCGCCTGCGCGTTCCCGACGAGGGGGAGACCGTCGTCCACGACCTCATCCACGGTCCGGTCTCCTTCCCCAACGCTAGCTACGACGACTTCGTGATCGCCCGCGGCGACGGCTCGGTCCTCTACAACTTCGCCGTCGCCGTCGACGACGCCGAGATGGGGGTGAGCGAGGTAGTGCGTGGCGACGACCACCTCTCCAACACCCCGAAGCAGCTGCTCGTGCTGGAGGCGCTCGGTTTCGAGTCGCCGCGCTACGCCCACCTGCCGCTGCTGCACGGCCCCGACGGCAAGAAGCTCTCCAAGCGCCACGGCGCGGCCTCGGTCCAGGAGCTGCGCGAGGGTGGCTACTTGCCTGCGGCGGTGCGCAACTACCTGGCGCTGCTCGGCTGGGGGACCGACGACGACACCACGCTGATGTCGACCGAGGAGCTGATCCGCCGCTTCCGGGTCGAGGACGTCGGCAAAGCGGCGGCGATCTTCGACGAGAAGAAGCTGCGCTGGCTGAACGGTCGCTTCATGCGGGAGATGCCGCTCGACGAGTACACGGTGGCGGTCGCCCGCCACCTCGGCCGCGAGCCCGACGAGCAGCTGCGGGCGGCCTGTGCGATCGCTCAGGAGAAAGCGCAGACGTTGGCCGAGGTCTGGCCGCTGATCCGTTTCCTCTTCGAGCCCCCAGTGGAGGATGAGAAAGCGTGGGCGAAGGTGATGAAGGAGGGGACGGGGGAGATCCTCGACGCCTCCGCGGCGGCCCTTGAAGCTGCCGAGCCCTTCGAGCCGGAGCCGATCGAGGCGGCGCTGGCGCCGCTGCTGGAGCGCTTCGACCTCAAACCGGGCAAGCTCTACCAGCCGCTCCGGGTCGCGATCACCGGCACCTCGATCTCGCCCGGCATCTTCGAGTCCCTCGCCGCGCTCGGCCGCGAGCGCACCCTCGAGCGGATCCGCGCCGCCGCCGGCCGCCTCGCCGCCGCCTAGTCAAAAGGCGGTAACTGCAGGGAGAAGGGAGGTTGCAAAGGGAACCTGGGCTAAACCCCTGGCCGTTTGTTGCCGATGAGTTGGACCAATGAGCGTTACCACTCCGCAGACGCACGGCAACGTGGCGGTGTCCGATGGTGCCAAGGCGGGCTCGCGCACTGCGCCAGCGCCCGGCAGCCGCCTCGCCGAGGCCTTCGAGGCAGTCGAGCGCTTCCCCGTCCTGGTTGAGTCCCGGGAGCGGGTGATCGCCGCCGCTACCGCCGAGACGAGCCGCCCGGCCGAGATCGTCGAAGCCGTTGAGAGCGACGTCTCACTCTCGATCGCCGTCCTTCGCCACGCCAACCGCGGTGGCCTCGTCGCCGGCGGCATCGCCGGCATCCCGGCTGCGCTCGAGGTCCTCAAGCCCGCCGGCGTCCTCGCGCTCGCTGGGACCGCGCCCAGTTTCGACTTCTTCGAGCCGAGCAGCGGCTGGGAGCTGAAGCCGGAGCGCTTCCGCGTCCACGCCCTCGCCACCCAGCGCGCCGCCGACCGCATCGGCCGCGTCGTCGGCTGGACCGAACGCGACGAGCTCGCCGTGGCGGCCCTGCTGCATGACGTCGGGCGGCTGGTGATCTCCCGTCTGCACCCTGGCTACAAGGTCTACTTCGACGCCGTCTCCCGCACCCCCGAGCAGCGCCTGCGCGAGGAACGCGAGCAACTGGGAATCGACCACGCCCTCGTCGGCGGCGTCCTAGCCCGCCGCTGGAACCTGCCGCAGCGGATCGCGGTGGCGATCGAGCGCCATCACGCCGACGACGCCGAAGGCCTGGCGGCGATGGTCGCGACGGCCGACATGGTCGCCCACTACTGCCAGGGCGAGGCGATCGCCCCCGAGCGCCTGCGTGCCGCCGCCGACCGCATCGGCCTCGGCAACGACGCCCTGCGCGACATCCTCTACGAGCTGCCGCTGCCGACTCAGGACGCTTCCCGGATCAGCGAGCCCTGCCCGCTCTCCAGTCGCGAGCTCGACGTCCTCCGCCACCTCTCCGAGGGCATGGTCTACAAGCAGATCGCGACCGAAATGCACCTCTCGGTCTCGACCATCCGCACCCACCTCCACAACGTCTACGGCAAGATCGGCGCCGTCGACAGAGCTCAAGCCGTGCTGATGGCCCGCGACCGCGGCTGGATCTGACCGATGGCCAAGGCCCGAGTTATGGCGGCCCCTGCCGCCCAGAAGCAGCTTCC
>DASSNA010000056.1:0-2702 GCA_035688445.1 Solirubrobacterales bacterium
TCGTCGGTGGCCGTGCCCCGGTAACCGCGGCCGGCGCCGTGCTCGGACTTCCACGCCTCGACCTCCTTGGCGGTGGCGTGGTCGCGGTAGGCGTGGCCGGAGTCCAGCAGCTGCTGGAGGGCCTCAGCGTGGCGCTCCGCCCGCCCCGCCTGCGAGATCGGGCCAATGTCCCAGTCCAGCTCGAGCCACTCCAGCGCGTCGATGATCTGGTCCCAGTTCTCCTGGGTCGAGCGCTCGCGGTCGGTGTCCTCGATTCGCAGCACCAGGTCACCCCGGTTGTGGCGAGCCGCAAGCCAGTTATAGAGTGCCGTCCTCGCTCCGCCGATGTGCAGCGCACCGGTCGGCGAAGGGGCAAATCTGAGACGGGAGTTATCGCTTGGCATGTTGATCGGAGCGCATGTTTCCACCGGCGGCGGCCTGCCGAACGCAATCGCGCGCGGCAAAGAACGCGGCTGCGAATCTATCCAGATCTTCCACCAGAGCCCGCGGATGTGGCGGCCGACGAAATACGGCGAGGACGATTTCGCGGCTTTTCGCGAGGCGATGGACGCCTCGCCAGTGGAAGCGGTGATTATCCACGCGGTCTACCTAATCAACTGCGCGACCAAAGACAAAGAGCTGCGGAAGAAGTCACTGACCTCGCTGACGCACGCGCTGCGGGTCGGCGACGGGATCGGCGCCAGGGGGGTCATCCTGCACCCGGGCTCGCAGAAAACCGACCCGCTGAAGCCGTCGCTGAAGCGCGCTTCGAAAGTGATCGCGGCGGCACTGCGGGAGACGGACTCCTGCCCTCTGCTGATCGAGCAGACGGCGGGCCACAAGGGCCTCCTGGCCCGTGACTTCGACCAAACCGCCGAGCTGATCGAGCTGGCCGGAGGCGACAAGCGCCTCGGCCTCTGCCTCGACTCCTGCCACCTCTTCGTCCAGGGCTACGACATCACCGACGATGCCCATCTCGGCGCAGTCCTCGACGAAGCCGACGCCAAGGTCGGCCTCGGGCGCCTCGGCGCCGTCCACGTCAACGACGCCGCCGTCCCCCTCGGCTCCTGCCGCGACCGCCACGCCAACATCGGCAAAGGCGAGATGGGCAAACGCGGCCTCTCCGCCTTCCTCTCCGAGCCCCGCTTCGAGGGCCTCCCCGCCACCCTCGAGACCCCCGGCCCAGAAAAGAAAGGCTCGTCCAAAGCAGAAGTAACCGCAGCGAAGCGCCTACGCCGCGAAGGGCTCAAACGGCGCGGTGGATAGGCGCGCTCAGGGGGTCGGTGACCAAGCGGGACGGTCATGAGGAGGCTCCCGGGTAGCAGCGCTACCCGGGACGCCGACGAGGGGCCGTATCCGCGCAGCGTCACCGGCCGCCTGAGCAGGCGACAAGGGCCGCGCACCCCTGCCCGACCCTTGCTCTCCCGCCGTAAGTCTTTATTTGATGTGGAAGCCGGAGATCGCGCGGGAGATGACTAGGCGCTGGATCTCGGAGGTGCCCTCGAAGATGGTGTAGATCTTCGAGTCACGGTGCATCCGCTCGACCGGGAACTCGCGGGTGTAGCCGTTGCCGCCGAGGATCTGGATCGCCCGCTCGGTCACCCAGACGGCGACCTCGCCGGCCTTCAGCTTCGACATCGAGCCCTCGGCGTTTTCGAATTTGTGGCCGTTACGGCCCATCCAGGCAGCGCGCCAGACGAGCAGGCGAGCGGCGTCGATCTCAAGCTTCATGTTGGCCAGGTCGAAGGCGATCGCCTGGTTCTCGACGATCTTCTTGCCGAACTGTTCGCGCTCTTTGGCGTAGTCGAGCGCGTACTCGTAGGCGGCGCGGGCGATGCCGAGCGCCTGCGCGCCGACCGTCGGCCGGCTCGCCTCGAAGGTCTGCATCGCCGCCTGCGATTTCGCCTTTTTGCCCTCGCGGACGCGGGCGAGGCGTTCGTCGAGCTTCTCTTTGCCGCCCAGCAGGCAGGAGCCGGGGACGCGGCAGTCGTCGAGGTGGACGTCGGCGGTGTGGGAAGCGCGTAGGCCGTGCTTCTTCACCTTTGCGCCCTGCTCGCAGCCGGGGGTGCCGGGCGGGATGACGAAGGCGGCGTGGCCGCGCGAGCCAAGCTCGCGGTCGACCGAGGCGATGATGACGTGGACGTTGGCGATGCCACCGTTGGTCGCCCAGGCCTTCTGGCCGTTAAGCACCCACTCGTCCTTGGCCTCGTCGTATTTGGCGCTGGTGCGAATGCCAGAGACGTCGGACCCCGCGTCGGGCTCCGAAGCGCAGAAGGCGCCGAGCTTGACGTCGTCCGGGGTGCCGAAGCACTGTGGAATCCACTCGCCCATCTGCTCCGGAGTTCCCTGCCCGAAGATTGCTGCGACCGCGAGCGTCGTGCCCATGATCGCCATACCGATGCCGGCGTCGCCCCAGAACAGCTCCTCGTTGGCGATCGGCAGCGTCAAGCCGGTCTCATCGGCCCAGAACTGGCCGACGGCTTCGAAGCCGTAGAGGCCGATCTTGGCGGCCTCCTGGATCACCGGCCACGGCGTTTCCTCACGCTCGTCCCATTCCTCGGCGGCCGGCCGCACGACGTTCTCGGAGAAGCCGTGGACCCAGTCGCGGATGTCCTTCTGGTCCTGGTTGAGCTCGAGGGAGAACTCCGTCACGGGAGCGTCGGGAGCAGCGGTGGTGTCGGTCATGGTGACGAGAAGTGTAACCAGTGTTTACACTTCTGGTC
>DASSNA010000318.1:0-5079 GCA_035688445.1 Solirubrobacterales bacterium
CGGGGGACCGGCCAGGCTCCCTTTTCCACTGCAATGTGAGGTCTGCGAGTGCGCCAGGCAGTGATCACGCCAGAGGGGCTGGAAAAACTGAAAGAGGAAATCGAGTTCCTCTCGACGACGAAACGGCGCGAGGTAGCGGCGCGAATCAAGGAGGCGCGCGAATTCGGCGACATCTCCGAGAACGCCGAATACGACGATGCCAAGAACGAGCAGGCCCTGCTCGAGGCGCGGATCGCCCAGCTCGAGGAGAAACTGCGGCGGGCGACGGTGATCGACGAGAAGGCGCTCAGCACCGACGAGGTCGGCTTCGGCTCGATCGTCCACGTCAAAGACCAGAAAACGGGCAACTCGCAGAAATTCCAGATCGTCGGCTCCACCGAGGCGAACCCGGTCGAGCACAAGCTCTCCAACGAGTCGCCGATCGGCAAAGCCCTGATCGGGCGCAAGCGCAACGACATCGTCGAGGTCGAGGTCCCGCGCGGCCCGAAGAAAAAGTTGAAAATCACGAAGATCGAGAAGGCCTGAGAGCGCCGGATAAGCTCGCCTCTTCGATGAGCGAGCCGGCCGAACAGCAGGAGCTCTCCGACGTCCTCAAGGACCGCCGCGAGAAGCTCGAGCGGATCCGCGAGGCTGGGATCGAGCCGTTTCCGCACGAGTTCTCAGGGCGGGAGGAGATCGGCGAGGTGCGCGCCGCCCACCAGGGGCTGGAAGCGGGGGCGGAGACCGACTCGCGGCATCGGATTGCCGGCCGGATCGTTGCCCGCCGCGGCCACGGCAAGGCCTGCTTCATCGACATCCGCGACGGCAGCGGCCAGATTCAGCTGCACGCCCGCCAGGATGTCCTCGGCGAGGAGGCCTACGCGCTGCTGGTCGACCTCGACCTCGGCGACATCATCGGCGCCGAGGGGACGGCGATGGCGACCCGCCGCGGCGGCGAGCTCTCGCTGGCGATCGACCACTGGCGCCTGCTGGCCAAGAGCCTGCGCCCGCCGCCCGACAAATTCCACGGCCTCGAGGACACCGAGACCCGCTTCCGCCGCCGCGAGCTCGACCTGATCGCCAACGAGGAGACGCGCCGCGCCTTCCAGGTCCGCGCCCGCACGATCTCGGAGATCCGCCGCTGGCTCGACGAGCACGGCTTCGTCGAGGTCGAGACGCCGGTCCTGCAGCCGCTCTATGGCGGCGCCCTGGCGCGGCCCTTCACCACCCACCACAATGCCCTCGACCGCGACTTCTACCTGCGGATCGCGACCGAGCTCTACTTGAAGCGGCTGGTCGTCGGCGGCATCGACCGCGTCTACGAGCTCGGCAAGGACTTCCGCAACGAGGGCGTCTCGCACAAGCACAACCCCGAGTTCACGATGCTCGAGTGGTACGAGGCCTACGCCGACTACGAGCAGACCGCGCACGACCTGGAGATGCTGGTCGCCGAGACCTGCGAGCGGGTGCTGGGGACGACCAAGGTGCAGCGCGGTGAGGGGGAGATCGACTTCGCCCCGCCCTGGCGGCGGATCACCCTGCGCGAGGCGATCCTCGAGCGGGCCGGAATCGACATCACCGAGCACCCGACCCGGGAGGCATTGGCCAAGGCAATGGGGACCGAGCCCGATCCGAAGGAGGGCTGGGGCAAGCTGGTCGACGGCCTGCTCTCGCGCGAGGTCGAGCCGGGGCTGATCCAGCCGACCTTCATCCTCGACTACCCGGTCGAGCTCTCGCCCTTTGCCAAGCGCCACCGCTCCGAGGAGGGGCTGGTCGAGCGCTGGGAGGCCTTCGTCGGCGGCGTCGAGATCGCCAACTCCTTCACCGAGCTCAACGACCCCGACGAGCAGCGGCGCCGCTTCGAAGAACAGGCGGCCGAGGTGGCGCGGGGCGACGAGGAGGCCCAGCCCTACGACGAGGCCTTCGTAGAGGCACTCGAACAGGGGATGCCACCGACCGGCGGCGTCGGCCTCGGCATCGACCGCCTGGTGATGATGCTGACCGGCGCCAGCACCCTCCGCGAGGTCCTGCTCTTCCCGGCAATGCGCACCTGACCCCCACCCGAACTGCATCAAATTTCCGGGCTGGTGGACCGGAAATTTGATGCAGTTCGCTAGGTGGTTGGGGCGGTCGCCTTGTCTTCGCGGGCCTCGCCGGCGAGCTGTTCGAAGAAGGTGTCTAGGTCCTTGGTTGAGAGGCCGGGGGCTTCGGCCTCTAGGCCCGCTTCGGCGACCGGGCCTTTGGGGCCGAGGACGACGGCGATCCGGTCTGAGCGCTTGCTGCCGTCGCCGCAGAGGACGAGCGAGCCTTCGCCGCCGCCGGGCAGCGGGCCGCTCATCACCCGGTCGGGCTTGAACGGCAGCTTCGCTTCGGCGTGGGTGGCGGCGAAGTGGAGCGGTTCTTCCAGCTTCAGATTGCGGGCCTCGGCGTAGGCTCGGAAGAAGTCCTCTTCGGCGTATTTCTGGCTGGTGCTGCGGACCCTGCTGCGGAAGGCGAAGAAGAAGATGATTAAGAAGAGTGCCGCCTCGATCCCGATCAGTAACGCGTAGGCGCCCTGGACGATCAGCACGATCGGGATCGCCGCTCCCGGGATGTTCAGGACCAGCGTCAGCAGCAGTGCGTAGCGCAGTGCCCTGAGGAAGGTTTCAGCTGAGCCGCGGGAGTAGCTGCGGTAGGTGGGAAGCGCCGCGGTCAGGTAGGCGGGCGGCTCGGCCTTCACCTTCGCCAGCGCCCGCTCCATCGCCGGGTCGGCCGCGTCGGGGTCTTTGGCGGCATCGAGCTGGGCGTCGCCGCTCTCGACCTCCTCGACCGACTCCTCGCGGATCGCGCCGGCAATGTGGGCGGCGTCTTCACAGACCGCCTCCAGGTCGCTCGCCGCGGTCAGGTAGCCGCCGCGGCCGGCGCAGAGGACGCCGTTCGCGAGTTCGAAGCCCCAGTCGTCCTCGCTGCGGGCGAGCCAGTCGCTCAAGGCGGGGGAGAGGAGCTGGGCCAGCCAGCTCTGGCTGGTGCCCTTGTAGGCGCAGGCGTGCGCGCCGTCGAAGCCCCGGTCCTCGCCGAGGTCGATCTTGGTCATCTCGGTGCTGCCCGCCATCTGGCTGAGCTGGCTGTCCGAGCCGGAGAAGCCCATGTAGGGGAGGAAGCCGATGCTCTCCGGGATCTGGGTCACGACCAGGGTGAAGCGGCGCGTCTCGGTGTGGGTGTGGTGGTCGGAGTCGGTCCAGGTATAGGTGTAGGTGAAGTGGACGAGGCTGCCCTCGATCCCGCCCGGCAGCTGCCCCGTCGCCGCTCCCTCGACCTTGCCGTCGGAGTGGGTCAGGGTGGCTCCCTGTTGGGGTAGATCGACCCGCTCGGCGAAGGCGAGACCGTGGTCTTGGGCGAACTTGGCGAGGTCTTTTCCGCTCGTTGCGGTGGTCACATGCCGATCCTATCCCGGCGGCCAGGACCCGAATGTGCCGAAAACGCAACGACTCTTGCGTGAAAAGCCGCTCGTAGCGTGATGAGTGCCGCTAAAGCCGGACCCCTACGCCCGGTAGAGTTAAGGGACAGATGGATGCCTCCCGATAGGGGAGACACGGCGTCCAGCGGTACAAACCCGGGTATCCCGGGTTTGAGAACCAGGAAGAGGTCTTCATTGTTCGAGCGATTTACTGAGAGGGCTCGCCAGGTCGTCGTCCTAGCGCAGGAGGAGGCCCGGACGCTCAAGCACAACTACATCGGCACCGAGCACATCCTGCTCGGGCTGCTGCGTGAGGAGGAGGGCCTAGCGGCTCGCGTCCTCGAGTCCCTCGACATCACCGTCGAACGGGTTCGCTCGCAGGTCGTCCGCATCGTCGGATCGGGCGAGGAGGTCACCTCCGGCCAGATCCCGTTCACGCCGCGGGCAAAGAAGGTGCTGGAGCTGGCGCTGCGCGAGGCGCTCTCCCTCGGCCACAACTACATCGGCACCGAGCACATCCTGCTTGGCCTGGTGCGTGAGAACGAGGGCGTCGCCGCCCGCATCCTGCTCGACTTCGACGCCGACTCGGACAAGATCCGCAACGAGGTGATCCGGATGCTCTCCGGTCCTGGCGGTCGTCGCCAGGGCAGCGGCGGGGGCGGATCGGGCGAGGGCAAAAAGTCTTCGAAACTGCTCGACCAGTTCGGCCGCAACCTCACCCGCCTCGCCGAGGAGGGCAAGCTCGACCCGGTGATCGGTCGCGAGACCGAGATCGAGCGGATCATGCAGATCCTCTCCCGCCGGACCAAGAACAACCCGGTGCTGCTGGGCGAGCCCGGCGTCGGTAAGACCGCCGTCGTCGAGGGTCTGGCCGCGCGGATCAACAAAGGCGAGGTGCCGGAGCTGCTGAAGAACAAGCAGATCTACACCCTCGACCTGGCCGCGCTGGTCGCCGGCTCCAAGTACCGCGGCGAGTTCGAGGAGCGCCTGAAGAAGGTGATGAAAGAGATCACCCAGCGCGGCGACATCATCCTTTTCATCGACGAGCTTCACAACCTGGTCGGCGCCGGCGCCGCCGAGGGCGCGATCGACGCGGCCTCGATCCTGAAGCCGGCCCTGGCCCGCGGCGAGCTGCAGACGATCGGCGCTACCACCCTCGACGAGTACCGCAAGTACCTCGAGCGCGACTCGGCGCTGGAGCGTCGCTTCGCCCAGATCAAAGTCGACCAGCCCTCGCCCGAGGACACCGTGAAGATCCTCGAAGGGCTGCGCGAGCGCTACGAACAGCACCACCGGGTGACGATCCGCGACGACGCCCTCGAAGCTGCCGCCGAACTCGCCGACCGCTACATCTCCGACCGCTTCCTCCCCGACAAGGCGATCGACCTGATCGACGAGGCGGGCTCGCGGATGCGGATCAAGTCGATGAGCACGCCGCCCGTGTACCGCGACCTCGAGGAGGAAATCGAGACGACGCGGCGCGAGAAGGAGGCCGCGATTGAGGCCCAGGAGTTCGAAAAAGCCGCCAACCTGCGCGACACCGAGCGCCAGCTGACGACCCGCAAGCGCCAGCTCGAAGACGAGTGGGCCGAGGGCGAGAACGGCGAACGGCCGGAGGTGGGCGAGGAGGAGATCGCCGACATCGTCTCGATGTGGACCGGCAT
>DASSNA010000097.1:0-2333 GCA_035688445.1 Solirubrobacterales bacterium
CGGCCGGCGATCAACGTCGGCATCTCGGTCTCCCGGGTCGGCGGCAACGCGCAGACCAAGGCGATGAAGAAGGTCGCCGGAAAACTGCGCCTCGACCTCTCCCAGTACCGCGACCTCGAGGCCTTCGCCCAGTTCGGCTCCGAGCTCGACGCCGAGACCCAGAAAGCCCTGACCCGCGGTGAACGGCTGGTCGAGCTGCTGAAACAGAAAGAGCGCGAACCGCTCTCAGTCGGCGACCAGGTGGCCTCGATCTACTCGGGCACCGGCGGCTACCTCGACCGGATCAAAGTCGAGCGGGTGGCGGAGTTCCTCGCCGACCTGCGGGTCCGCCTGCACTCCGAGAACGCCGAGCTGCTGAGCCGGATCGAAGAGACCGGCAAGCTCGAGGACGCCGACGAGGAGGCGCTGGGCAAGGCGATCGCCGACTTCGTCGACGACTTCGGCCCCGACTTCGACGAGCACGGCGACCCGCTCGAGGAGGGAGAGTCCGACCGCGTCCACTCCAAAGAGGAGCGCGAGGCCCCGGCTCGGACTGCCGCCTCGGAGGCAGACTCCGACAGCACCGAAGACGAGGAGGCGGCGACCCCGGCCTAGCGCCCGGGAGCTGATCCCCCATGGCATCGCAGAAGGAAGTCAAGAACCGCATCGCGTCGGTCAAGAACATCAACAAGATCACGCGGGCGATGGAGATGGTTGCGGCGGCGCGCCTGCGGCGGGCCGAACAGCGCATCTCCGACATGCGGCCCTACGCCGAGGGGATGCGCAAGCTGACCCGCCGCGCCGCCGCCCGGGCGGGCGGCATCCCTCGGGTCCCGGTCCTCGAAGAGCGGGAGAACGTCAACCGGGTCGGGATCGTCCTCGTCACCGGAGACCGCGGTCTCGCCGGCGCCTTCAACTCCAACATCATCCGCGAGGGGATGCGGATGGCGGCGAAAGTCCGCGAGGAGGGCGCCGAGCCTGCGTTCGCCGTGGTCGGTCGCAAGGGTGTCTCCGCTCTGACCTTCCGCAAGCAGGACGTCTCCGCCTCCTACGTCGGCTTCACCGATCGCCCCGCCTTCGCCAACGCGCGCGAAATCGGCGAGGCGCTGACCGCCCGCTACGTCGACCAGGACCTCGACCGGGTCGAGCTGATCTACAACCGCTTCGTCTCGCCGCTGACCCAGCACGTCTGGCGCCAGACCCTGCTGCCGCTGCAGCAGGCCGAGGTGATCGGCGAGGGCGCCGGCGAGGAGGCCGCCTCCGACGAAGAGGAAACCGAGGCGGAGAAAGCGCAGAGCCGCTCGGAGTGGGTTTACGAGCCCGACCCCGAGGAGCTGCTGGCGCGGCTGATCCCGGAGTACGTGACGATCTCCGTCTACCGGGCGCTGCTCGAGTCGGCGGCTTCGGAGCTGGGCGCGCGGATGACGGCGATGCGGAACGCGGCGGAGAACGCAGAGACGATGATCGGCGACCTGACCCTGGAGATGAACCGGGCGCGTCAGGCGGAAATCACGCAGGAGATCTTGGAGGTCGTCGGCGGCGCCGAGGCGCTCGGCTAGACGGCAGGCCCACGATCACCAACAGCACTTCAAAGACGAGCAAAGGAACCCATGGCTGAGAGCAACGGAAACGGAACCAACGTAGGGCGCGTCGAGGAGGTCACCGGAGTGGTGATCGACGCCGTCTTCCCCGACCAACTGCCGGAGATCTTCTCGGCGGTGACGATCGAGACCAGCGGCGGCGACGGCGACGGCGAATCCGCGGTGCTGGTCTGCGAGGTACAGCAGCACCTCGGCGACGACCGCGTCCGCGCGGTCGCGATGGATGCCACCGACGGCATCCAGCGCGGCGCCGTGGTCACCGACACCGGCGGCCCGATCACGGTCCCGGTCGGCGACGCCACCCTCGGCCGCATCTTCAACCTGCTCGGCGAGCCGATCGACAACGGCCCCGAGGTCCAGGCCGAGGAGCGCTGGCCGATCCACCGGCCCGCCCCGAAGGCTTCCGACCTGACCCCGACCCAGGAGATCCTCGAGACCGGGATCAAGGTCATCGACCTCCTCGCTCCCTACGCCAAAGGCGGCAAGGTCGGGCTGTTCGGCGGCGCCGGTGTCGGCAAGACCGTTCTGATCCAGGAGCTGATCCGCAACATCGCCGAGGAGCACTCCGGCCTCTCTGCCTTCGTCGGCGTCGGCGAGCGCTCGCGAGAGGGGAACGACCTCTGGCTCGAGATGAAAGAGTCGGGCGTGATCGACAAGACCATGCTCGTCTTCGGCCAGATGAACGAGCCCCCGGGCGCGCGTCTGCGCGTCGCCCTCTCCGGGCTGACGATGGCCGAGTACTACCGCGAGCAG
>DASSNA010000103.1:0-2053 GCA_035688445.1 Solirubrobacterales bacterium
GTCCTCGCCCGCGGCGAGGCCGACGGCTCGATGACCTTCGCCGACCGCCGCCTCTCCCTCCTCGCCCTGCTGGGAATGGTCAACTACACGCCGCAGTGGGTGCGGCCGGGCGGTCGCCTCTCGGCAGCCGAGATCGCCGACGGCTACTGCGCGATCGTGCTGGGCGGCTAGTACGGGTGCGGCGCGGCTGCCACCAGGAGGGCAACCACGACGGCGATCGCGAAGGTGAGGACCGCGGTCTTGATCGGGGCGGGTGGGGCGGGACGGATCATGTCCCGACGGTAGCGCGACCCCTTTGATTCTCCTGTGCGGAAGAGCACAGTTGTAATACCGCACACACGCCGCATGCCCAGGTGGCGGCGACGAGGAAGCCGCCGACGACGTCGCTGGGGACATGGTGGTGGAGGATCACGACCGACACGGCCACTAGCCCGGCGGCGACAAAACCGATCGCAGCGACGAGAGGGCGGTGCCGCGCCGGGACGAAAAGGCACCAGGCCGCCGCCATCGAGAAGGCCGCCGTCGCGTGGCCACTCGGGAAGGCGTTGGCGTCGACCTGGCGCATGCTGAGCAGCGGATCAAAGCGCGGCGCCGCCAGGGCTTCCTTGAGGAAGTGCGTCGTCAGGTCAGCCCCCAAGACGAGGACGGTTCCTGCCACCGCCGCGTCCCGCCGTCCTCGCGCAAGAGCCACCGCGATGCCCGCCAGCAGGAGGATCGTCTGCGCCACGGGATCACCGAGGTGCGCGACCGCCCCCGCGAGCTGACCGAGATCGCCGGCGCGATGGGCCGATGCGTGAGCAAGCGCCCAGGCGTCCCGGTGGCGCAGCCAGTAGGAGTCGTGGGCGACCCAGGCAAGCAAGGCGAAGGCCGCGAGCGCGAAACCGCATCCGGCCGCCAGCGCCGCGCCTTCCTGCGCCCGGGAAAGGCGTCCGCTCAGGAGCACTGGCCCACCTGGGCGAAGGAACGCAGACGGACGCCACTCTCGGCGAGAGCCTCCCTGACCCGCGGGTCGCACAACGTCGCCAGCTCGATCTCGCGCTCGGCGTCGTAGGAGGAGGTCGGGACGGGGCCGGCCGCCGGGTGGCAGCCGATCTCGGTCCAGCCCGGGGGCAGGGTGCGGATCAGTTCGCTCAGGCGCGCGGGGGCAATGCCCTCGGGATACGGGTCGCCCTTGCCGCTCTGGCCGTAGAAGCCGCCCTCATAGCGGATCGCCCGGTTGCGGAGCGGGACTCCTAGCTCGGCGGCGAGCGCCTCGGTGACTCTCTTCGCCGGGTCGCTTTCATGCACGTGCTGGTGGGAGTCGAGGTGGGTCGGGTCGCGGCCGAGGAGCGAGCGGAAGCGGTCAAGCTGTGCCCGGCACTCGCGCTCGACTTCGTCGGTGTCGTCGAGGTCGCAGTGCGAGTAGGCGAGAGACCAGTCGCCTGCTTCGTAGCTCCACTCGCCGAGGTCGATGTGGAGGCCGATCGCCAGGTCCGGATGCTCCGCTGCCTGCCCGGCCGCCGCCGCGGCCGACCCCTGCCGCACCATGAGGCTGGCGCTGGTGACGATCCCCTCCTCGTGGGCGAGGAAGACCCCGTCGTTGACGGCAGCGGAGAGGCCGAGGTCGTCGGCGTTGACGACGAGGAGGCGCTGCTCGCTCACAGGCCCAGGCCTTCCGCCAGCTCGACCGCTTCGTTGAGCCAGTCGTGCCGCTTCTCCTCCGGTGGCTGCCAGGCGGGCGGGGCCCAGCCGAGCCACTGGATCGCGACCTGGAGACGGGCAAGGTCGAGGTCTCGGGCGTTGAAGGGCGGAACGCCGGGCTCGGCCGCGTAAGCGGCAACGAGCGCTTCGCAGTCGTCCGCGGGCCATCCGCTAACCAGGGCGGCGAGGTCGGTGAGTCCGGGACCGGCGGCCGCAAGCTCCCAATCCACCGGCGCCACCCGAGCCCCGTCCCCGAACTGCATCAAATTATCTATCTCCTGGGGGGAAAATTTGATGCAGTTCGGAGGGGCGACGAGCACGTTGGTAGCGTAGAACTCGCCGTGGAGCACCGTTCGCGGTTGGGCGAGGAGGG
>DASSNA010000127.1:0-9024 GCA_035688445.1 Solirubrobacterales bacterium
TGCAGTAGCGCGCCGGCAAGGTGGTCGGCGTCGGGACGGCAGAGGAGGCCGGTGTGGCGGTTCTCGATCAGCGCCGCCGGGCCGCCTTCGGCGACGGCGACGATCGCGAGGCCGCTGGCGGCCGCCTCGAGGATCACCTGACCGTAGGTGTCGGTGCTACTGGCGAAGAGGAAGGCGTCGGCGCTGGCGTAGGCGCGCGGCAGCTCCTCGTCCTCGAGCCAGCCGAGGAAGGTGGCGCGGTCGCCAAGGCGCGTGCGCAGCTCCCCTTCCTCGGGGCCGCCGCCGGCGACCAACAGATGCAGGCGCGGGTCGGAGGCGTGGGCGCGGAGGAAGCTCTCGGCGAGCAGGTGGGCCCCCTTCTCGCGGGTGAGCCGGCCGGCATAGAGGACCTTGATCTCGCCGGGGAAGGCGTCGCGGTCGGCCTTGGCCGGGTCGAAGCGCTCGACGTCGACGCCGCGCTCCCAGCGCCCGACCCGCCCGGGCTCGGCGCCGAGGGCGATCACCGAGGCATCGGCGGAGGGGCTCGGCGAGAGGACCGCGCCCGGGGCCGTGTAGAAGGCGCCGAGGCCGGCGCGGGTCAGCGCCTCGAGCCCCTCGTTGCCGCTGCGGATGCCGACGTAGGCGGCGAGCTCGGTGTGGTAGCTGGCCAGCAACGGCACGCCGGTGATGCGGGCGAGCAGGGTGCCGGCGATCCCGGCCGGGCCGGGAGCGGTGGCGTGGACGAGGTCGTAGCGGCCCTCGGCGAGGGTCTCGACCAGGTCCGGCAGGCCGGGGACACCGAGGCTCATCCCCTCGTAGAAGGGGACCTCGAGCTCGGCCGCGGCCGGGAGGCGGCGGTCGACGCCGGGGTCGGTGCCGACGACCTCGACCTCGAAGCCAGGAACGCCGCGCTCGCGGATCTGTTCGATCGTGTGGGTGACGCCGTGCATCGAGCCGATCCCGTCGGCGAGGATCGCGACCCGGGGCCGCTCGCCGGAGCGGTCGCGCAGCTTCGCCTTCTCGGCGCCGAGGAAGGCGGTCGCCGGCACGTAGGGGATCGCCGGCACCAGCGCCTCGAACAGCGAGCCGAGGGCGGCACCGGGATCGCTCCCGGCCACCGCCTCGGTGCCGGCGCGGACGGCCTTGCGCAGCTTGCGGTCGTGGATCCGGCGGGCGCGCCGGTAGAGCTCGGCGTGGGAGAAGCCGTCGGCCTGCAGGTAGGCGATCAGCTCCCGCCCCCGCAGCTCGAGCCCAATCCCGTCGAGCCAGGCTTCGAGCAGGTTGCGAGCGTCCTCAGGCCCGACGTCGGCAGCGATCTTCCCCTCCCGCGCCGCGCCCTCGCGAATCACCCGCTCCGCCATCTTCATCACAGCCGCCGGATCGGGACCCTGACCTACAACTTGTCCCCGCATACCGGAGACAATTTGGTTCACAGAGTCGTCACTTTCTCCGTCCGGACTCGCTGCGCCCGGCCGGACGGGCGGGGGTGCCTCGCCGGACCCTCCCCGCTGTTGTCCGGCGAGGGACTCCCCTCCGTCCCCCAGCCCTAGCGCCCGGGTCGCCAGGGCCATCGCCGCGTGCGCCCACTTGGCGGCGCTGCCCTGTTCGCCACCCGCTTCGGCGTCGCCACAGAGCAGGTGGCGCAGAAACTCTTCCGGCGTGGCAGCGACCGGCGCCTCGGTGAAGGTGCGGCCGATGTCGACGCCGGCATGGTCGTCGGAGCCGCCGATGCCAGTGCCGCCGTGGGTCTCGATGTAAACCGCGGCGGGCATGTTCAGCTCGGGGGCTCGCGACCCGTTGCGGACCTCCCAGATCGGGAAGAGCTCCGCCAGTCGCCGCCGGTGGCGCCGGGTCAGCGGCGCGGCGACGTTGAAGAACGGGTGCGCCAGCGCGCAGACGATCTCCCGCTCGTGAAGGTAGGCGGCGCAGGCCTCGACATCGCCGGAATGTGCCTGCAGCCACTCATGGTCTCCGGGAGTGATCCCATAACAGAGGACGTGCACCGCCTGGGGCTCGCCGGCGAAGCGGGCGGTCAGCTCCTCGGAGACGAAGCAATCGGACCGATCGGCCAGCGCCAGACAACCGTCGATCGTGTCGTGGTCGGTGATCGTGACGAAGTCCATCCCCCGCCGCTTGGCAAGCTCATAGACCTCCTCCGGCGGGGTCGCGCACTCCGGCAAACCCAAAGACCGCTGAACGCCCAGCTTCGAAAACTGCGACGCGGTCGAGTGGCAATGCAAATCAACACGGGAAGTCATCGGTGCTCTCCCTCTCTCTATTCGCTCTGTCGCCAACAGAGTTCGGGATTTGCAGCGAGAAGATGTGAAAAGGCGGATAAGGCGCGAACTGTCTCCACGCCGAGGCGAGCGCTAGCTCAGAGGCAGCTCAGCTCCTGCACTCGGTTGTTCCCGGTGTCCGCCACCCAGATGTTGCTGCCGGATACGGCGATCCCGCGCGGCGATGTGAACTGGCCGTTTTCGTCGCCTTTGCTGCCGAATTTGTTTAGGTAGCCGCCTTTGGCGCTGAAGCGCTCGATCCGGTTGTTGCCGGTGTCAGTAACCCAAACTTTGCTTTCGGAATCGACGGCGATTCCCTTCGGTTCGACGAACTGGCCGTTTTCGCTTCCTTTGGTGCCGATTTTGCGGACGAATTCGCTCGCTGAGTTGAATTCCTGATAGCGGTTGTTGCCGGTGTCGGCGACGAGGATGTTTCCTTCGGAGTCGACGGTGATCGCCTGGGGTAATTTGAACTGGCCATTTTCGGTTCCTTGTTTGCCGAACTGGCTCAAGTATTCGCCTTTAGAGTTGAACTTTTGAACGCGCGTCTTGCTGAAACCGGTGAATTCTTCGACCGAATCGACTACCCACACGTTGCCGGATGAGTCGACCGCAATACCAGAGGCTTCCCAGAACTGGCCGTTGCCTTGGCCTGCGCTACCGAAACTAAGGATCAATTCGCCATTCGCTTTGTACTTGCGCACCTTCGTTTCCGAGACAACCCAAACATTCCCTTCAGAGTCAAGATCGATTGCTTTAGGGGCGTCCGCCACGTTGAACTGAGTGACGAATTCGCCGCTGGAGTTGAACTCCTGCACCCGGCTGTGACCGGTATCGGCAACCCAAGCATTGCCTTTGGAGTCGATCGCGACGTCGCGGGGTTGGAGCAGGAACCCGGGGCCGGACACGCTGAGACCGAACTTGCGGACGAATTCGCCGCTGAAGTTGAACTCCTGCACCCGATCGCTCCCGGTGTCTGCAACCCAGACATTGCTGCCAGAGACGGCAACCCCGCGCGGCGATGTGAACTGGCCGTTTTCGTCGCCTTTCGTCCCGAACTGGCTCAAGTAGCTGCCTTTGGCACTGAAGCGCTCGACACGGCTGTTGCCTGAATCGACGACCCAGACCTTGCCTTCGGAATCGACGGCGATCCCCTTGGGTTCTTTGAACTGACCGTTTTCGCTGCCTTTGGTGCCTACTTTGCGAACAAATTCTCTGGCTGAGTTGAATTCCTGATAGCGGTTGTTGCCGGTGTCGGCGACAAGGATGTTGCCTTCGGAGTCGATGGCGATCCCTTCGGGGGACTTGAATTCGCCGTTGCCGGTTCCTTCTTTGCCGAACTGGTTCAAGTATTCGCCTTTCGAGTTGAACTCTTGGACGCGGTTCTTGCCAAATCCTTCTCCGATTTCGGCCTGGCTCTTTTCAACCACCCAGACATTGCCGGAGGGATCGACCGCTATGTCCTGAACGAACTCGAACTGGCCGTTGCCTTCACCTTCGGTACCGAAGCTGCGGATCAGTTCGCCCGTTTGTTTGTACTCATAGACTTTCTTGCTGTCGACCGTCCAGATGTTGCCTTCGGAGTCGATGGCTAAAGCGAGGGCGCCACTCACCCCGAATTTCGTAACGAATTCGCCACTGGAGTTGAACTCCTGCACACGACTGTGGCCGGTGTCGGCGACCCAAACGTTGCCTTTGGAATCGACCGCGACATCGCGGTCTTCAGAAAATACGCCTGACCCCAAATGATCGTTGCCCAGCTGGTGAAGGAAGCTGATGGTGCATTCGGCGGACGCGATGCTGACGCTGCACACCAGCGCTCCAAGCATCACCAAGAGGAAGAACCGCCCCCGTCTCACGCGCGAGACCTTATGGGTCTCTAAAGGTCAGCAATATCCCCAAAATTAGGTTCTTTTGAAAAATCAGCTTCTTTAAAAGCCAGACGTCTGCCAAGTATCGATCGCCGGCAGCAGCGCCAGCGCCAGGGCGAGGCCACTACCCAGGGCGCTTGCGACCAGCGTTGCTCTCACTCCGGCGCCAGGGATAACGTGACGACGGCGGGCGCTCCAGTCGTCGCGCAGGGAGCGCAGCATTCGCGGCAGGTAGGCGAGGAAGTGAATGCCGAAAACCGCGCCCCAGAGGATGAAGGTCGCCTTGTGGAGCAGGAGCAGGGTGTCGGACTTGTGGCCGATTACGAGCAGCGCAATTCCGGTGATGAAGACGCCGAGGGTGGCGGCGACCAGGATCGGGGCCATCAGGCGCAGCGACAGGAGTGGCGGCCCCTTCTCCCGGTAGGCGGGGGTGTGGGCGTAGTAGCGGACGAAGCGGTAGCCGGTGCTGCCGAGCTTCAGCAACACCAGCGGGACCAGCACCAGGCCGATGAACATGTGCGGGATCAACAGAGGGCCGAGGCGCAACAGCGTCACCCCCTCCGCCAGCAGCAGACAGGTAAGTACGGCGGCGATCGCGCAGGTCAGGATCTCGTTGCCGGCGACCCCGCCGAGGGAACGTCGGTGCTCCATCCAGTGGAACGCTACGAACCCAACCTGAAGCTGATCTAAGCCGCGACGCGTTCCGGGGAGCTGCCGTTTGCGCTGCCGTTGAGGAGGTCGAGGATGACGCCCTCGCGGAGGCCGCCCTTGCCGATCTGGAGGGGCTGGCCGAGGAGGTCGGAGAGCTTCTCTAGGAGGAGGACGCCGGTGGGAAGGATGTTGACGCGGGTGGGGTCGAGCTCGAAGCGGCGGGCAACCTCGGGTGCGGGGTCGCCGCAGAGGACGCGGATGCCACGCTCCAGCGTCTCGTACTCGAGCACGGCGCCGACCAGGCGACGCAAGGAGGTGGCCGAGCCGCCGACGGCGACCGCCTGGGCAGGGCGCTCAATCTCCACCCCTTCGAAGATGTCGTCGATGCGGTCGCGGATGCGGCGGATCTCCGCTGCCGAGGGTGGGTCGGAGGAGATCAGCTCCTCTGCCAGGTTGCCGGAGCCGACCGGCCAGGAGCGCACGCTCTGGACGCCGCCGGGGACGGTGCCGAGGATCACCTCGCTGGAGCCACCGCCGACGTCGACGACGCCGACCAGGCCCTCGACTGGGTGCCCGAGCGTCTTCGTGGCGCCGATGAAGGAGAGCCGGCCCTCCTCTTGCTCGGAGAGGATCTCAATCGGGATCCCCGCCGCGGCGCCAACCGCCTCCGCGACCTCCTCCCCATTGCTCGCCTCACGCACCGCGGCGGTAGCAACGGCGCGGATCTCCGCCGCACCCAGCTCCCGTGCCAGCCGCACCTGGGTGCCAACGACGTCAGCGACTTCCTCGACCTTTGCCTCGCCGATTCGACCCTTCTCATCGATCGCCTTGCCGATCCGCGTATAGGCCCGCTGCTCCATCGTCTTTTTCAACTGACCCTCAATGGGCTCAGCAACCAGCAGTCGCGTCGTGTTCGACCCAATATCTATGGCGGCGCAGAGAGTCATAGGCGTATCCCCTCCATGTTCCCAGGCGCATCGGATCTGACACGAAGAGGGCGCGGGTACTGCTACGCCTCAGGATGCGAAGCGTCCTCGAACTCCCGGAACAAGCCGGTGACGACGAAGGCGACCTGCTCGCCGATATCAACCGCGTTGTCCCCCGTCCGCTCGATCGCCCGCGCCGCCAGCAGCATCGTCATCGCCCACTCGCGCTTGTCGGCATCGTCGCCAATCTCCAGCGCCAGCCGGAAGCAGTCGCGGTTGAGGTTGTCGACGACGTCGTCCTGACGGACCAGGTCCTGCGCCATCTCCACGTCGCGCTCCTCGAAGGCGCGCTTGGCCTGGACGATCAGCGTCTTCGTTTGGCGCCCCATGGCGAGGATCAGCCCCACCATCTCCTCGTCGGCCGGCGGCTCGTGCCCCGAGAGCGGGATCAGCTTGCAGACGTTGACGCACTGGTCCCCCATCCGCTCGACGTTCTTCAGCACGTGCAGCAGCGCCGAGATCAGCCGCAGGTCGGTCGCCACCGGCGACTGGGTCGCCAGCAGCGTAATCAGCGCCTGGTGCACCTCCAGGTAGCGGCCGTCGATGCGATCGTCGTCGGCGACCACCAGCTGAGCCAGCTCGATGTCCTGGTGCTCAACCGCTTCCAGCGTCCGCGTCAGGGCGCCGTTGACAAGGTCGAGCCCGCCCAGGGCGCTCGCCTCCAGGTTGGCCAGTTCCTCCAGGTATTCCGCGCGCGCCACTTCGGGCATTTACCCGTCTCCCGGAGGGTCGAATTCATGGCGAGGTGCGCCTGGGGGCGCGCCCTGGCCGAGCAGATCAAGGACGCAGGGCGCAGCCTTTGCTGGTGGCAAAGGCAAGCCCGAGGACGCAGAGATGCGAAGCGCCAGGCGGGTCATCCAGGTGTGCCTCGTCATGGGTTCGACCCTCCTATCCGAAGCGACCGCTGACGTAGTCCTCGGTCTCCTGTTTAGTGGGTTTAGTGAAGATCTCTTGGGTCGGGCCGGCCTCGACCAGGCGCCCCGGCTTGCCGGTCTCCTCGATGTTGAAGAAGGCGGTGACGTCACTTGCCCGCGCCGCCTGCTGCATGTTGTGGGTGACTATGACGATCGTGTAGCGGCTCTTCAGCTCGCCGATCAGGTCCTCGATCGCCAGCGTCGCCACCGGGTCGAGCGCCGAGCAAGGCTCGTCCATCAGCAAGACCTCCGGCTCGACCGCGATCGCGCGGGCGATGCAGAGCCGCTGCTGCTGACCGCCGGAGAGGCCGCCGCCCGGCTTGTCGAGCCGGTCCTTGACCTCCTCCCTGAGGTGGGCGCCGCGCAGGCTGCGCTCGACCACCGCGTCCTTCTGTACCTTCGAGACCTTCGTCGCGTTGAGATTGAGGCCGGCGGCGACGTTGTCGTAGATCGACATCGTCGGGAACGGGTTCGGCTGCTGGAAGACCATTCCGACCAGCCGCCGCACCGCCACCGGGTCGACTCCGGCGCCGTAGATGTCCTCGCCGTCGAGGGTGATCTCCCCCTTCACGCTCGCCCCCGGGGTCAGCTCGTGCATGCGATTGAGCGAGCGCAGGAAGGTCGTCTTGCCGCAGCCGGAGGAGCCGATCAGCGCCGTCACCTTGTTCGGTTCGACCGTCATCGAGACGGCCTCGACCGCCTGGAAGTCGCCGTAGAAGAGGCTCACCCCGCGCGCCTCGATCGTCTTCGCTGGCCGCCCGGCGGCGGTCACCGGCCCGGTCGAGGTCGCGGTCACCGCGCTCGAGTCGCTCATCGTCCCCTGCCTTTCCTCGGCGGTCTTGCGTTTGGTCGCGGCTCCCAGCATCTCTCTCAGCTTCCTTCCCTCCACTGGCTCAGCGGATCTCGGTTTTGTAGCGGCGGTAGACGAACCGGGCAGCGATGTTGAGGATCATCACGATCGCGATCAGGGTAAGCGCCGCGGCCCAGGCCTTGTCGTAAGAGGCCTGTTTCATCACTCCCGGTGAGCGGTACTCGTTGTAGGCGTAGACGGCAAGGTTCTGCATCCGGCCCTGGAACGGGTTGGTGTTCATCGAGTCGACGACGCCGGTGGTCACCAACAGCGGCGCCGTCTCGCCGACGATGCGGGCGACAGCGATCATCACCCCGGTGACGAGGCCGGCGAAGGCGGTCGGCAGGACGACCTTGGTGATCGTCTTCCACTTCGGCGTCCCCAGGGCGTAGGCGGCCTCGCGCAGGTGGTTGGGCACGATCTTCAGCACCTCCTCGGCGGAGCGGATCACGATCGGGATCATCAGCACCGAGAGCGCCAGCGAGCCCATCACCCCGAGCCGGATGCCGGGTCCGAGGAAGAGCTCGAAGAGCGCGTAGGCGAAGAGGCCGGCGACGATCGAGGGAATCCCGGTCATCACGTCGACGAAGAAGGTCAGCGCCCGGCGCAGCCGCCCGGCCCCGTACTCATTGAGGTAGATCGCGGCCATGATCCCGATCGGGACCGAGATCACCGCGGCGACGCCGGTGATGACCAGGGTGCCGACGATCGCGTGGGCGGCACCGCCGCCGCCGACCACCCCGCGCGCATCAGAAGTGAAGAATTCGGCGCTGAGGCCGGGGATGCCGCGCTTGGCGACCTCGAAGATGAGCGAGAAGAGCGGGAGCATCGCCAGCGCGAAGGCGCCGGCGATCAGCACCGTCATCACGACGTTGACGCTGCGGCGACGCCAGCCGAGGCCGCCGGAGAGCAGCCGCGAGGTCTGGACCTGGCCGAGGACGGGGCTGTGAGCCGAGCTCTCCATCGCCTATTCCTGGTTCGAGCGGGCGATGATCGCGCGCGCCCCCATGTTGGTGACGAGGGTGATCGCGAAGAGGGCGAGGCCGGTGGCGATCAGCGCGTTGATCGCCAGGCCGGAGGACTCGGGGAAGTTCAAGGCGATGTTGGCGGCGATCGTCGAGGGGTTCGCCTGGCCGATCAGGTTGAAGCTGACCGCGCCGGAGACCGAGAGGATGATCGTCACCGCCATCGTCTCCCCCAGCGCCCGACCGAGCCCGAGCATGGCGCCGCTCATCACCGAGGATTTGCCGAACGGGAGGACGGTCATCCGGATCGTCTCCCAACGGGTGGCGCCGAGCGCCTTCGCCCCTTCCTGCAGCCGGCGCGGGGTCTGGGCGAAGGCCTCGCGGGCAACCGCGGAGACGATCGGCAGGATCATCACCGCCAGCACCAGGCCGGCGACGAGCATCGTCCGCCCGGTCGCCGAGGCCGGGCCCTTGAAGAAGGGGATGAAGCCGAGCTTTTCTTCCAGCCACTTCAGCACTGGCACCGCGGCCG
>DASSNA010000138.1:0-3265 GCA_035688445.1 Solirubrobacterales bacterium
CCTCTTCACCCGGCCGCTGAGCGCGCAGGACGCCGACTCCTTCTTCCGCCAGTGGCCGGCGCACCGGCGCTTCGAGCTGCGCGGCGATTTCGACAGCGACGATAGGGTCTCCCTGGATGAATCGCTGGGGCCTGACGCTGCCGCTGCCGGGACTGACGCTCGCTGAGCACGGGCAGCTGGTCAGGGGCGCCGAGGCCGCCGGCTACACCGACCTCTGGACCGGCGAGACCGCCGGACCGGACGGGTTCACGCCGCTGGCGCTGAGCGCCGCCTGGACCGAGCGGGCGCGGCTGGGGACCGGGATCGTCGGCGTCTTCCAGCGGGGGCCGGCGCTGCTCGCCCAGCAGGCGGCGGCAATGGCCGACGCCTCGGAGGGGCGGTTCGTGCTCGGGATCGGCTCCTCCTCGGACCGGATCGTCGAAGGCTGGAACGGGATCCCCTTCGAGCGGCCGCTGAGCAAGGTGCGCGAGACGCTCGACTTCCTCGATGTGGCCCTGGCGGGCGAGCGGACCGAGACCGGCTTCAAGCTGGAACAGAAGCCGTCGCACCGGGTGCCGGTCGTGCTGGCGGCGCTGCGGGGGAAGATGCTGGAGTTGGCGGTCGAGCGCTCCGCCGGCGCCTTCACCAACTTCCTGCCGCTGGCGGGGCTGCCGAAGGTAACCGCGCAGCTGGAGGGAGCGCCGGAGGGCTTCGACCTGCTCTGCCGCTTCTTCTGCATCCCCGGCGAGCGCGAGCAGGTCGAGCCCCTGGCCCGCTTCATGTTCTCCTCCTACATCACCGTCCCGGTCTACGCCGACTTCTACCGCTGGCTCGGCTATGGCGAGCAGATCGCGCCGATGGTCGAGGCCTGGGAAGCCGGCGACCGCCAGGCCGCCGCCGCGGCCGCCCCCTGGGAGCTGATCGAGGACATGTTCATCTTCGGCAGCCCCGAGCAAATGAAGGAGCGCCTCGACGCCTTCGTCGCCGGCGGCATCACCCTCCCGATCCTCACCCCGATCGTCACGCCGGACAAACTGGCCGAGACGATCGACGCTCTGGCGCCGAGCTGAGGGACCAAGCGCGCTGGTTGGGGAGGGGGCTGGGTATCCCCTTCTCTCCCTGGGATTTTTGCCTTGAACTTGCCGTCTCTCGCCAAGTGGTCCCCAGCCCCTCCCAACGAAATCGCCCGGCTGACGCTGGACCCCGAAGCTTTCCTCGGCTCAGCAGAACCACGGAAGTCCGAGACGTCCCGTGTGGGAGGGGGGCCGGTACCCCGAGGCGGGAATGTTCAGGCGATATGCAATCTGATGTCTGCGCGCCGGAGGCGCGCTCCAACTTCTCCCCGGAGCCGAAGCGGAGGGGAGTCAATTCCCGCGGAGGGGTACCGGCCCCCTCCCCCGCTACGTATCGATCAACCCGTTAGCCAGCGCGTACCGCGTCAAATCAGGCCGGCTGGAGAGGCCCAGCTTCTGCTGGATGTGGGCGCGGTGGGTCTCCACGGTGCGGACGCTGAGGGAGAGCTGTTCGCCGATCTCGCGGTTGGTGTGACCGAGGGCCATCAGCTTCAGGACCTCGGTCTCCCGCGGTGAGAGGACGGGCCGCTCCTCGTCGTCGCCGTCGTTCTTGAGGCCGGCGGAGACGGCGGGGGCGAGATGGCGCTCGCCGGCGGCGGCCGCGCGGACGGCCTCGATCAGCTCCAGGTGGGCCGAGTCCTTGAAGAGGTATCCGCTGGCGCCGGCATCGAGGGCGCGCCGCGCCAGGGTCAGGTCGCGCTCCATCGTCAGCAGGACGATCGCCGTCTCGGGTGAGTCTTTGCGCAGCTGCGGCACCGCGTCTACCGCCAGGCCGTCCGGCAAGTTGACATCGAGGACCAGGACCCGTGGCTGCCGCTCAGCGACGATCTCCCGTCCGGCGGCGATGTCGCCGGCCTCGCCGACGACCTCCAGGTCCTCCTGCCCGTCGAGCAGCGCCTTCAGCGCCCCGCGCACGACCGCGTGGTCGTCGACCAGCACAACCGTGGTCTTCGCCTCCTCGCTCACGCAGCGAGCGTAACGAGTTGCGGCAAACCCACCCTGTTGTATCCCTTGCGCTCCCGTTCCCCTTCATCGTCTGGGGAGCCGACGAGCTGCGGCGATGGCGGGCTCGGCGGCGGGAGCCAGGACCTGCGTCCCGGCCTCGCCCCGCGCTACCCGACCCAGGTCCATGAGCGAGCCGATCGCGGCGCGGCGGCCGGTGGTGGAGGCGAAGCGGCAGGCCGCTTCGACCTTCGGCTCCATCGAGCCGGAGGCGAAGTCCATGCCGCGCAGCTCGGCCGGGTTGGCGGCGGCAATCGGCCGCTCGTTCGGGCCGCCCCAGTCGCGGTAGACGGCGTCGACGTCGGTCAGCATCAGCAGGGCGTCGGCGTCAAGCCGGCGCGCCAGCAGCGCCGCGGTCAGGTCCTTGTCGATCACCGCTTCGACCCCGTGCAGGGTGCCGTCGCCGTTGAGGGCGATCGGGATGCCGCCGCCCCCGGCGCAGATCACCAGCGCGCCGGAGTCGACCAGCACCCGCAGGCTGCGGATCTCGGCGATCGCGTTCGGTTCGGGGGAGGGGACGAGGCGCCGGTAGCCCTCGCCTTCGCGGCCCAGCGTCCAGCCGCGGTCGTGCCGCAGGTGCTGCGCCTCTTCCTCGCCGTAGACGGGGCCGATCGGCTTGGTCGGCTTCTGGAAGGCGGGGTCGTCGCCGGCCACCACCACCTCGGTGAGGACGCTGACGACGTCACGCTCGGGAAGCCGGTTGCGCAGCGCCAGCTCGAGCATGTGACCGACCATCCCCTCGCTCTCGGCGCCCAGCACGTCGAGCGGATAGGCGGGGACGTCGGGGAAGGCCTCGTTCTGGAGCGCCAGCAGCCCAACCTGGGGGCCGTTGCCGTGGGTGATGATCAGCTCGTGCTCGGAGGCGAGTTCGGCCAGCGCCGTCGCCGCCCGTTCGACGTTGCGGCGCTGATTCGGCGCCGACGCCGGTTCGCCGCGCCGCAAAAGCGCATTTCCACCCAGGGCGACCAGAATTCTCATGGCTCCAGGATTGCGCGCTCGAAGCCTTTTCCCATCGGCCGAAACCCACACTCCCGGTTGCGGGGTTTCGCAGTGCCCGCAGGCATGCCAGACTGCCCTGGAGAGCCGATGGAGAGCGGGGAGCAGCAGATAACAGTCGTCCTCGCCGACGACCACAACGTGATCCGCACCGGCCTGAGGGCGATGCTCGAAGCCGAGGACGACCTGCGGGTGATCGGCGAGGCCTCCGACGC
>DASSNA010000198.1:0-2201 GCA_035688445.1 Solirubrobacterales bacterium
GCCGATTCTCTGGATACTCGTGATTCTGCTGGTGATCTTCGCGATCTTCGGCGGCGTGGCGATCAACAGCCTCCTGTGGCTGGTGCTGATCGTGGCGCTGGTCGTGGCCGTTCTGGCGCTGCTGTAGATCGAGTGAGCTGGCGGCCCGCGATATCGCGGGCCGCTGTCGTTCCAACACCTCCCCCTGCGTTTGAAAACGGGCGCTCGGGCAACTCCAGCGTCGTCAGACGAGACACCCCGTGAGAAAAGAGAAGGAGGCCGCGATGGCCGAGGCAACCGAGGAACTGCAGGACCAAGTTTCAGACAACGGCAACGGCTCGCGGCTCTCCGGGCTCGCGAGCAAGGACAACCTGATGCCGGCGCTCGCCACGGCCGCGGCAGCCGCGGCGGCGGGTTTGGCGGCGACCAAGGGCCCCGACCTGGTGAAGAAGCTCACCGGCGGGATCGACAGCGAGGCCGAGGAGCTCGGCGGCAAGGCGGCCGAGGGCGCGAAGGAGAAGATCTTCGGCGGCGGCGGTGGAGGCGGCAGCATGCTCGGCACCGTCGGTAAGGCAGCGTCGAAGCTGACCGGCGGCGGAGGCGGCGGCCAGAAAGGCGGTAAGACCCGCCGGCTGCCGATCCAGCGCTGGACCGACGTTGCGGTCCCGGTGGACAGGGCGTACGAGGCGTGGACACAGTGGGAGGAGTGGCCGAAGTTCATGCACCGCGTCCTCGAGGTCAAGCCGAGCGAGGACGAGGACAACAAGATCCACGTCAGCGAGAAGATCTGGTTCTGGACGCGCGAGTGGGACGGTGAGATCACCGAGCAGCGCAAGAACGACCGGATCGCGTGGAAGACCGACAGCGGCATGCAGCACTCCGGCGTCGTCAGCTTCCACAAGCTCGACGACAACCTGACCCGCGTCATGGTCGACATGGACTTTCTCCCGACGGGGATGGTCGAGAAGATGGCGTCGGGGATGCGCTTCGTGAAGCGCGCCGTCCAGTCCGATCTCGCCCGCTTCAAGGCGTACGTCGAGTTCGGCGACGCGAACGAGCTCGAGTACAAGTCGTCCCCCGACGAGATGGAGCAGCATCAGGGCGGGGACGACGACGAGAACAAGGACGACGACCAGGCTCGGGGTGACCGCCAGGACGCCGAGAACCGCTCCGAGGCCGGCGACGACGAGAGCGGCGACGACGGGAACACCGAGGAGGAGCGCCAGGAGCGTGAGAAGCGTCGCGAGGAGCGCCGGAAGGCGATGGCCTCGTCGTGAACGAGCCGGCGCGCAGCGGCGAGCACGATTCAGAAGCGGCCGCGGAGGGATAACGGGCGCAAATGGCAGTCGCAACCCAAGGAACAGCGAGCAACTACCTGCAACGGGCGCCCAGCCCGAGCGGCCTCGCCGACGTCGTCGAGCTGATCCTCGACAAGGGCCTGGTGATCGACGCCTACATCCGGATCGCCGTGATCGGGATCGAGCTGATCACGATCGACGCCCGGATCGTGATCGCGAGCGTCGACACCTACCTGCGCTTTGCCGAGCAGGTCAACCGGCTCGACCTGACGCAGACCGAGCTCGCGGGGCTTCCCGAGCTGCAGGAGAAGGGCGCCAAGATGGAGACCGAGGGCGCGATCGAAGGGGTCGAGGACAAGCTCACTCCTGACGGTTCTGCGCTCGGCAAGGCGGCGAAGGGCGCGGTCGCGGCAGCCGCCGTCGGCGCTGCCGCAGCCGCCGCGCGCGAGATCGCGAAGCGAAGCGGGGGCGGGGACAACTCGGCTGAGGGCGACGATGGCTGACGAGCAGCGGTCGAAGCCGAGCTTCAAGCACACGATCGTCAAGAAGGCGCTCGCCCCGCTGGTCGCCACCGCGGCCACCGCGGCGACGACGTATCTGATGCGCAAGGCGGCCGAGGTCTGGCACGAGCACTTGCAGCCGAAGGTCGAGGAGCAGGGCGGGGTCGAGGCGATCGCGCGTCAGGCGGGCGATGCCGTCTCCAGCAAGGTGTCCGCCGGCTCCAAGGCGGTCACCTCGAAGGCCGGCGGGGACGAGCCCGAACAGGCGCAGGACGCGACGGACACCGACGGCGACCGCACCGAGGAGCGCCGCAAGCGCGAGCAACGGCGTAAGCAGCGCGCCAGGGCACTCGACCAGACGAGAACGAGCTAAGGAGGCCGACATGGCGGTCGCAACCCAGGGAACAGCGAGCAACTACCTGCA
>DASSNA010000229.1:0-20747 GCA_035688445.1 Solirubrobacterales bacterium
CACCACGGTGATCTTCTCCACCCACAACATCCAGGAGGCGGAGCGCTACGGGCAGCGGCTACTGGTGATCGCCGACGGCGAGCGCCTCTTCGACGGTGCCCAGGACGAGCTCCGCGCGGCCGTCCAGCGCGAGGCGCCGGAGGCCGCCGACCGCGACTTCGAGACCGCCTTCGTCGCCTACCTGCACCACCGGGGCCACTGATGCGCGGCGTCCGCTGGCTGCTGCTGAAGGACCTGCAGATCCTGCGCCGCTCACCGCTGCAGGCGGTGCTGCTGGTCGCCTACCCGATCCTGATCGCGGTCCTGGTCGGCTTCGCGATCTCGCGCGGGCCGGAAAAGCCGCGAGTCGTCTTCTTGAACGAAGTGCCGACGGGAGCGCGGATCAGCGTCGGCGGCCAGCAGTTGCCGAAGGCGAACGTGAAAGGGCGGATTTGCGCCCGGGTCGAGTGCGTCACCGTCCACGACCGCGACCAAGCAGAAGCGAAGGTGAAGTCGGGGGAAGCGCTGGCGGCGCTGATCCTCCCCGCCAACCTCGTCAGCAAGATCAACTCGCTCTCGACTTTGACCCCCGGCGTGCCCGAAGTCGAAGTCATGGTCAACGAGGAAAACGCGGTCAAGGCGGAACTGGTCGACGACCGGATCACCAGCCTGCTGGCGCAGGCGAACCTGGCGATCGCGCGGCGGATCGGCTCCGAAGGCGGCCGCTACCTGAACCTGATCGTCAACGGCGGCAACTTCCCGGTCCTCGGCGAAACGATCCACATCCTCGGCCTGCGCGCCAGCGCCAACATCCTCGAAGCGGTGACGCCGGCGCTGCCGAAGCCGCTGCGGCCTTCGCTGGAAGAAGTAACGAACTTCGCCGCCCAGGCGCGCGACAACCTCGACATCGCCAAGCCCCTGATCGACCGCCTCGCGCAGCCGATCGCGGTCGACAAGGTCGTGGTCGGCGGCGAGAGCCCGCCGCTGGAAATCTTCGCGATCGCGGTCGCCGCGACGCTGACCCTGGCCTTCGTCGTCGTCCTCCTCGTGGCGGGGTCGCTGGCGCTGGAGCGGGAGGAGAACGCCTTCCCGCGGCTGACTCGCGGCCTCGTCTCGACCAACGGCCTACTCGGCGAGAAGGTCTTGCTGGGGGTCCTCGTCGGTCTGGTCGTGACGCTGCTGATGCTGGTTGGGATGCAGTTCTTCGTCCCGCTCGAATGGAGCCGCGTCGGGCTCTGGCTGGTCGCGATCCTCGTCAGCGGGGCGGCGCTAGGGGCGGCTGGGGCGGCACTCGGGGCAGCGGCGCGCGAGGTCCGCGCCGTCTCACTGCTGGCCTTCATGGTCACGCTTCCGGTCGCCTTCCTCTCGCTGGTCCCCTCCGGCGCCGTCAGCTCCACCGTCTTCAACCTGATCCGCTACGTCACCGCGCTCTTCCCCTTCAAGCCGGCGCTGCAGGCGATCACCTCCGCGCTCGACGCGGCGGGACCGGGGATCGCCGGTCCCCTGCTGCACCTGGCGATCCTCTTCGCCGCCTACGCCCTGATCGCCCGCTTCGCCCTCCGCCGCTTCTCCACCGTCTGACGGCTTCCCCAACTCCTCCGAACTGCATCAAATTACCCGCCTGGTGGACCGGAAATTTGATGCAGTTCGGGGAGGGGTTTGATGCCGCCGCGGGTGATGCAGGAGTGGATGAACTGCTCGAGCGCCAGCTCGGGGGCGACGTGGACGCGGACGCGGTCGAGGACCGCTGGCTCGTCGAGCTCGGGGAGCGTTCGCCCGGCGGCGCGTACGGCTGCCAGCCCTACTGCGGAGCCGTCGAGCGAGAGCGGGCCGTGCTTGCTGCGGTAGGCGCCGAGTTCGGCCAGCGCCGCTCCGTTTTCGAGCCGACAGGAGATGCCGCTGAGGGTGACGAGGTCGTAGTTCAGCTCCAGCGCGGTCAGCAGCTCCAGCTGCTCCGGGTTCGGGTAGACGACGAAGACCGGGGCCCTCGTCCCGGCGCTCTCGACCAGCGTCGCCGGCACCGCCCCATAGGGGGAGATGTGGGCGGAGTAGGCGACATCAAAGTCCTCGAGCTCGGCCCGCAGCACCGGCATCTCCAAGCCGGGCAGCGAGGCGAGTTTGAGCGCGAGCGCTTCCGGCGCGGCGTTGGCGCCGTAGGAGAGCAGCGGCGTGCGGCCAGCGAGGTCGGGGCCGGCTGGCGGCAGCTCAGCGGCGCCCCCTTCGCGGTAGAGGTAGGAGCGCTCCGGCGTCGCGTAGGGGTACTCCAGCGCCCGCCTCAAGATCGCTGCCGTCTCCTCCGACTCGGCCACCTCGCTCAATCTCGCAGATAGGGTCCGAGGGATGCGGGTTCTTTTTATCGGCGATGTGGTCGGCAGTCCGGGACGTCAGGGCCTGCGCGAAGCGATGCCGGCGCTACGCGAGCGCTACGCGCCGGACCTGGTGATTGTCAACGGCGAGAACTCCGCCGGCGGCGTCGGCATCACCGAGCGCACCGCCCGCGACCTCTTCGAATCCGGCGCTGGCGTAATCACTACCGGCAACCACGTCTACCGCCACCGCGAGGCCTACGACTTCCTCGAACACGAGGAGCGGGTGGTGCGTCCCGCCAACTACCCGCAGGCGAACCCGGGCCGCGGCCACACCGTGGTCGCGGTTGGCGGGATGCGGGTGCGGGTGGTCAACCTCAGCGGCGGCGTCGGCCTGCGCGTCGCCCGCTCCCCCTTCGACACCGTCGACTCGATCCTCAGCCACCACGAGCAGGACGCGGTGATCGTCGACTTCCACGCCGAAGTCTCGAGCGAGAAGGTGGCGATGGGCTGGCACCTCGACGGCCGCGTGGCGGCGGTGTTCGGCACTCACACCCACGTCCCCACCGCCGACGGCCGGGTCCTCCCCGGCGGTACCGCCTACGTCGCCGACGTCGGCATGACCGGCTCGCGGACCAGCGTCCTCGGGGTCAAACCGGAGCAGGCGCTGCGCTCGCTGATTACCCAGATGCCGACCCGGTTTGAGACCGCCGACGAGGACATCTGGGTGATGGGGGCGCTGGTCGAGGTCAACGAGCGGGGGTTGGCTGACTCGTTCGAGCAGGTGATGGTTCCCGTTCCACCTCAGTAGTACGCGGTCCCTTCTCGAGCGCTGCCAGGGCTACTAGGAGCAGGGGGAAAAACCACACGATGTAGAGGTAGAACCAATGGTGGAGCGTCAGCTGGAGGGCGATCACCAGCCCGGCTGAAAGGGCCGCGAGCTGGACCAGGGACTTGCGGCGGGGGACGAAGGCGAAGGCGATTGAGAGGCCGGCGGTGAAGACGAGCAGGGCGATGCGTAGAGGTTCCAAAGAGGGCGCCTGGCCCCAGATGCTGAAGGGGGATTCCCGGCCGGCCTGGGTAGCGATCGTGCGGTCGTAGAACGTCTTCAGACCCGGGTCGATCGCGGGCCACAGCACCACCGCGATCGTGATCGCCACGAACCCGAGGACGAAGAAGAGGGCGGGTCTCAGCTTGCGGTCATAGGTCAGGTACATCGGGCCCAGGACCGCTGGGAAGAACTTGGCCCAGGTCGCCAGCGCAAGGCTCGCGCCACGGGCCAGCGGTCTTGCAGCTAAGAGCAGCGCCAAGATCAGCAGGGCGGCGACGAGGGAATCGTTCGAGTTCGACTCCAGCGCGTAGGCGGTGTAGGGGTAGGCGGCCCAGCCGAAGGCCAGGGTCGCGGCGAGGCGCTCGCCCTCGGGTCCAGGGCGGATGCGGATCCCAATCAGGATCAAAAGGACAAAGGCGACGAGGTCGAAGATGACCGAGGCGAAGTGCGCAGCGGGGAGGTCGTCCCAGGTGCCGGTCCAGGGGAACATCTGCTCGAAGGGGACGTAGGCGTAGTAGTTGACCGGCCCGTAGGTGTCGCCGTCGGAGATTTCTTCCGGGAAGTTGTCGTAGAGCGGTTCCCCGTGGCTGACCTTGTCGGCGCCGACCACGCCCGCGTAGCCGACGTCAATCACCCCCGAGTCGGCGACATTGAGGCCGACCCGGAGGCCGAGCAGGAAGAGGGCGGCGACGAAGAGCACGGTGACCGACCAGACCGGCCGCAGCCCCTCTCCCCTCCCCCGCAACCCGATCCAGAGACAGCGGCCGAGCAGGTAGAACAGCACCGGATAGACGAGCGGGACCGAGACGCCGATGTCGGCCCGGTTGAAGAAGTAATGGGAGATGCCGAAGCCGAGCAGGACCAGCAAGTCGAGGTTGGCGACCCGCCAGAGCCGCCGCCAGTCGACCAGCCCGATCAGGAAGATCGCGCAGAGCGGCAAGAAGACGTACGGGGCGTTGAGCTTGTGGCCGAAGGCGCCGGAGTAGCCGCGCGCCATCTTCCAGCTGACCTGGTAGCCGGTCCACGACTCCGTCACTTCGCCGCTGTGGCGGTTGACCAGGACCAGGACCAGCTCCTTACCGCCTTCGAAGTAGGCGACCTCCCAGTGGCCTTCGTTCATCGCCGCGCTCGGCGCCAAGTTCGGGTGCTCGGCTTCCTCTTCGTGGACCTTGAGGTCGCGGTTGGCGGCGGCGATCGCTTCCGCGGAGGTGATGCGGCTCGGCTTGCCGGAATCCGCCGGCGCAGCGGTCGCAACTGCAGTGAAGATCCCGCAGAGGAGAGCCGACGCGAAAAGGAGAGTCGCGACGCGCCTCATGCCCGCGCTCCCGCCGCGAAGTGCTCGCGGACGACCGGGGCGACGTCGCGCAGCGTCCACTGCTCCTTCTCCGCCGCTGATGCAGGCCCGCAGCCGACGAAGAGCAGCGGGCCGAGTGAGTCGCCGGCGTGGAGGGCGCCGTGGCTGCCGCCGCCGGCGTGGGAGACGCCGCCCCAGTCGACCGCCTCGAACCCGGGCGCAAGCGAGATGACGAAGTCGCCGGCGTGGGGCGCGGCTAGCGCCGCCCAGACCCGGGCCAGCGGATCGGGGTAAGTCTCGCTGCTGAGGCGGCCGTCGTCGATCGTCGCCTCCAGCACCGCCAGGTCCCCCTCGACCTCCCAGCTGCCGCCGCGGAGGTCGCCGACCTCGCCGCCGGGCCGGAAGCGCAGCACTGCGTCTGCCCGCTCAACCACCGCCCAGCTGGCGCTCGGGTCGGGCACTGTCGGGCCCTCCCGCCGCAGCGGCTCCCCGTCCTCCCCCTCCAGTCTGCAAACCAGGTCGACCCCCTCTATCACGCTCAGCCGCGCTGCCACCTCCGCTGGCACCGCCGGCTCGGCATCTCCGGCCAGCAGGTAGACGTGGGCGGCGCGCCCGGTCGGGCTGACCGCCAGTTGCGCCAGCTCCGGCCGCTCCTCGGAGGGCTGCAGCACCGACCACTCGGTGGCGAGCAACTCAGCCAGCGGCAGGCCGCGATGGACGTCGGTCTGGGCGTGGTCGGCGAGCAGGATCACCGCATGGTCGGCGAGGAACTCGTCCAGCCCCCCGGCCTCCTCGACGAAGCTTGCAAAGCACTCATCGGCCTTGGCGATCGACTCGACGCTCGCCTCTGGCCCGAAGCGGTGCGAGTAGTTGTCGTTGTCGGGCAGCGAGAGGAGGAGGAAGTCGTAGAGGTCCTCGCGCAGCAGCGCAGAGGCGCAGCAGGCGGCGTAGCCGTCGCGGTTGCCGGGGATCGAGGTCGACCGGCACGGCACCTCGCGGCTGGCGTAGAGGTCTCCGTAGAAGAGGTCGGTCGGACCCCAGGTGTGGTGGTGGAACTTGAGTTTGGTCGCGTCGACGGCGCGGCGCAGCAGCCCCTCCAGCGACACCTCGTGCCGCTGGCGGCCGCGGTAGATCAGGAACGGCGTGCAGGCGGTGCGGGTGCCGCCGTCTTCGAGCGTCTCGAACAGGGTCTCCACCTCGGGGCTGAGGTGGCCGAGGTTCATGTTGTAGACGAGGTCATAGAGAGCGCGGAAGACGCCGAAGGCGCGCGTCGCCTCCAGCGAGGAGCCGTACTCGACGTAGCGCTGCTCGAGCCGGTGGTACCAGTTCATGCCGCTGATCCAGTGGCGGTCGGCGCCGACCCCGGTGACCATCTCCGCGCAGGCGACCGGCGTCACCGA
Source organism: Solirubrobacterales bacterium (assembly GCA_035688445.1). Taxonomy (GTDB): domain Bacteria; phylum Actinomycetota; class Thermoleophilia; order Solirubrobacterales; family 70-9; genus VAYN01. The sequence continues at coordinate 6,031 of DASSNA010000229.1, forward strand.
GGGGAAGCTGGAGACGCAGTCGGGGACGAGGACGCCGCGCTCGAGCAGCGCCCCGAAGGTGGGCGCCCGCCCCTCGGAGACCGCGCGTTCGAGCATGTCGGTGCGCAGCGAGTCGACGTAGGTGAGGACGAGCTTCCGCGGAGCCATGATCCGAATGATGCCCAGGGTGAGCGGTCGGGATCGGCCCTGCCGGTCCCGACGTTTATCGAAGGACGCGGAGGCCGGCGTGTTTGCGCTGGGCGCGACGATGGCGGGAGATGCCCAGCCAAAGCAGGCCGAGGACGACGGCGATGACCACCGGGGACACCAGCAGGGAGATCGCGATAACGACGAGCGCCGCGAGGCCGACGATGAAGCCGAGCGCGCCGCCACTCCCCTCGCGGCGGCTGGCGCCGTAGACGACGTCGCTGACGACGATGCAGGCCAGCGCCGCGCCGACCAGGGCGGCCAGGGCCCCGAGCGCGCCGTCGAGCAAAAAGCCGGCGACGATGCCGATCACGGCGGCGAGGACGGTCATCCGGCCGCGGGCGGAGCCGTGGGTACCGGCGGTGCCGGCGAGCATGCCGATCGCGACGCCGATTCCGAGGTCGGTGAGAATGTCCACGTGCGAAAACCTAACCGCAAGGGGGAGCGGGTGTCGATCCGCCACACTTCCGGGATGAGCGAAGTGCCCGAGCCGACCCACAGAAGGCGCGCCCACACCAGCACCCGCGACCTCGAACGCTACGCGGGCCTGTTCGCGGAGCGGACGGGGATGATGCGCTCCTCGGCGATGCGGGACCTGATGGCGATCACCGCCCGCCCGGAAGTGATCTCGCTCGCCGGCGGCCTGCCCGACACCTCGACCTTCCCGCCCCAGAGTTTCGCCGCGCAGATGACGCGGATCGCCCAGGAGTCGGCGGCCGAGGCGCTCCAGTACGGGCCGACCGAGGGCTTCGAGGAGACCAAGGACTGCATCCTCGAGGTGATGGGCGGCGAGGGGATGCTGCCCGACCCCGACGACATCATCGTCACCACCGGCGGCCAGCAGGCGATCGACCTCGTCTGCAAGACGCTGATCGACCCCGGCGACGTCGTCATCTGCGAGGCGCCCAGCTACCCCGGCGCCCTCTCGGTCTTCTCCAGCTACCAGGCCGACGTCGTCCAGGTCGAATGCGACGAGGACGGGATGCAGGTCGAGGTGCTGGAGCGGCTGCTCGGCGAGCTGCGCGAGCAGGGGCGGCGGCCGAAGTTCATCTACTCGGTGCCGAGCTTCCAGAACCCGGCCGGGGTAACGATGTCGCTGCAGCGCCGCCACCGGCTGGTCGAGCTGGCGCGGTCGCGGGAGCTGCTGGTCGTCGAGGACAATCCCTACGGGCTGCTGCGCTACGGCGGCGAGCCGATGCCGCCGCTCTACCAGCTCGACGGCGGCGACTTCGTCATCTACATCGGCACTTTCTCGAAGATCCTCTCCCCCGGCATCCGCCTCGGCTGGGCGGTGGCGCCGCCGCCGGTGATGGAGAAGATCGTGCTCGGCAAGCAGGCCGCCGACCTCTGCACCTCGACCCTGACCCAGTACTTCGTCCGCGAGTACTTCGCCGAACGGCGCTGGCAGCGCTACATCGACGATCTGGTCGAGCTCTACCGCGGTCGTCGCGACACGATGGTGGAGGCGCTTCGCACCTACTTCCCGGCGGAGGCGACCTGGACCGAGCCCGAGGGCGGGCTCTTCATCTGGGCGACGCTGCCCGACTACATCGACACCAGCGACCTGCTGGCGAAGGCGCTGCGCGCCGACGTCGCTTTCGTGCCGGGCGCGGCCGCTTACCTCGACGGGCGCGGCCGCCAATCGATGCGGCTCAACTTCTCCGGCGTCGGCGACGAGGAGATCCGCGAGGGAGTGCGGCGGATCGGCAAGGTGATCGCCGAGCAGGTCGAGCTCTACGGCGCGCTGACCGGCGAGCAGCGGATGCCGGAGCCAACCGAAGAGGCGGAGCCCAACGTGCTGCCCTTCCGCAAGGCGGAGGAAGCGTGAAGGTCGCGGTGCTGAAAGGCGGCCGCTCGCTCGAGCGCGGGGTCTCGCTGCGCTCGGGGGCGCGGGTCGAGGACGCGCTGGAGCGGCTCGGCCACGAGGTGCTGCCGATCGACGTCGGCGCCGACCTGGTCAAACGGTTGGTGGCGGAGCGGCCCGACGTCGCCTTCGTCGCGATGCACGGGGTCGGTGGCGAGGACGGGACCGTGCAGGAGCTCTTGGAGATCCTCGGCATTCCTTTCACCGGACCGGGCGCCGCCGCCTGCGCACGCTGCATGGACAAGGTGCTGGCCAAGTACGCGATCGAGGAGTCCGGGCTGCCGACCCCCGACTGGTTCGCCTTCAACCAGACCGCCTTCCGCGAGCTCGGCGCCGCCGACGCGCTGGGGCGGCTGGAGGAGACGCTCGGCTTCCCGCTCGTGGTCAAGCCCAGCCGCGGCGGCTCCTCACTCGGGGTCAAGTTCGCTGCGGCGGCGGGCGAGGTTCCGCAAGCGCTGGTCTCGGCCTTCAGTTACGACGAGCGGGTGCTGTTGGAGCGCTACGTCGAGGGGCGCGAGCTCGCGGTCAGCGTGCTCGGCGACGAGCCGCTGCCGGTGGTCGAGGCGATCCTGCTCGAGGGCGACCGCTACGACTTCGAGGCCCGCTACGAGATCGGCCGCACCCGCTTCGTCTGCCCCGCCGAGTTAAGCGACGACGAGTCGCGCGCCGTCACCGAGGCCGCCCTTGGCACATACCGCGCGCTCGGCTGCACCGGCTTCGCCCGCATCGACTTGATCCTCGGCGCCGACGGGCCCTGGCTGCTCGAGGCCAACGCGATCCCCGGCCTCACCGACACCAGCCTCCTCCCCCAAGCCGCCGAGGCGGCGGGACTCTCCTTCGAGCAGCTAGTCGAGAAGATCCTCGACCTCGCGCTCAGGCCCGCAGCGGCTTAGCTGTCCCCCTGCGCAAAATCTTCCGGCGTTACCTCGTCGAGGAACTCTTTGAACTTGTCGACGACCTCCTCGGTGTCCTCGACCTCATGCTCGAACTCGATCGCCGACTCCTCGATCACATCCTCGGCCGCGAAGATCGGCGCCGCCACCCGCACCGCCAGCGCCAGCGCGTCGGAGGGGCGCGAGTCGATCTCGATCTCAGAGCCGTTGACGGAGACGGTGATCGAGGCGTAGAAGGTGTTGTCGCGCAGCTCGGTGACGGCGACCCGCTCGCACTTGGCGTCGAGGTTGTCGAGCATGTCGGAGAGCAGGTCGTGGGTCATCGGCCGCGGCGTCGAGGCGCCCTGCAGCTTCATCAGGATCGCCGCCGCCTCCGGATGCCCGATCCAGATCGGCAAAAAGCGGTTCCCATCCACGGTCTTCAACAACACGATCGGCTGCTTGCCGACCATGTCGAAGCTAACGCCATAGATCTGCATCTGCTGCAAGAGAAAGCTCCCGACCGTGGTTGAACCGCCAAGTATAGGTCGGGTACGTACCCGACTGGACGGGAGGCTAGGCGCCGCGGCACGCCTTGTCGATGCCGATCCGGTGGTGCCGATGGTGCTTTGCGCGATGCCGGCGAGGAGCGCGGCGGCAATGCGTCGCCTTCGGCGGAGGTTGGCTCGAACTCTCGGTTGGGGATGGTGGAATGGGCCCCGTCTCTTCACCCTGGAGAGCGCCAGGTGGGTCGCCTTGCAAAGGCGGTTCCGTGGCTTCCGGCTCTTCGGTCGGACCTTCCACTTCTTTTTCCGTGCCTTCGGGTTCTTCTGTGGGCGTGGTGAAGATTTTCTTCGAGCCCTCAGCGGCTCCAGCCCCATTCGTCGCCTCGACCCAGTAGCGGTATTTGGTGTTCGGCTGCAGAGATACACCGCTTTCGTTCAGGGCGAGGCCAACGCTCTCTGCTTCGGAAGAAGGTGGCAAGTGCCCTTCAGGCAGCGGAATACTGGTGATAAGGGAGCAGGCTTCCCATTCCGGGAGGCAGTAAAAAGGGCAGACTTCTTCGGGCGAGATGCCGCAGCCGTATTCGAGGTGGAACTTGTACCCCGTTTCGAGTCCACCGGGATCGATCTGGGCTTCAAGGATCGCGTTGGTCGGCGTCACTTCCGACACCGACTCGCCTTCGATCGTGGGAGCCGCCGCTGAAGCGGGGGTCTCGAAGCTCTTGCCAGCTCCATGGACGGCCGGTTTTTCCCACTCGATCGTGTCGATGGTCTGGATCGAGCCAGCGGCGATGACTCGCCAGTAGTAGGCGACGCCCGCCTGTAATTCCATGCCATGACTGGCGAGGTCAAGGGACACCGGTTCGGCTTCGGTGCCTGACGGAAGCCAGCGAAGCGGCAGCGCCCCCGGCTGAGAGGGAACGGTCAGGCAAAGGGAGCTGTGAGCGGGGAAGCCTTCGGTAGGGCAGGTGAATTCCGGTGGAAATTCGTCGGGAGCGGTCGCCACCTGGAACTGGTACCAGACGCCCCGTTCGGCGCTCTGGGGATTGATTTCTGCTTCCAGCGTCGCATCCGTTGGCATCAAGTTCGACGCCGACTCATTTGCGATCGTGGGCGGGGCGCTGGCGGCAGCCGCCGCGGTGGCGCCGTTAGAGAATGCCGCTAGGGCAAGGACCGCGAAGGCTGAGATCCAGAGCTTCACTGCACCAAGCTAGTCAGCGTGGAAACGACTGTCAAAGACACCGCGGTTCCCAAAAGGTTTGAACAAATCCCAGTGGGCGATCCTGGATTCGAACCAGGGACCTCGTCCTTATCAGAGACGCGCTCTAACCAACTGAGCTAATCGCCCGGGGACGGCGATGATAGCGCCGGGACGGCGAAGGGTTCAGCCGCTGCGCTTGCGCAGCTTGCGGGCGAGGGCGTGGGCCTCACGGACGTCGGCGAAGCGCATCTCGACGGCGATCCCCTCCCCTTTCGCGCGGGCGCTCACTTCGTGGCCGAGCGCCTCCTCAAGCGCGTCGGCGACGTCGCGGAGGGCGGCGAGGGCATCGGGATCGACCGCCGCCCTACGTGGCCTTGCCTTTGGCTGGCCAGCCAGCCGAACCCTCTCCTCGGTTTCGCGGACCGACCAGCCGCCGCGCGCGGCGTCGCGGGCGAGGCGGCGGCGCACGTCGTTACCGGGGGCGCCGAGCAGCGCCTTGCCGTGACCCTCGCTGAGGTCGCCGCTCTCCAGCAGCACTAGCGCCTCGTCGGGGAGCTCGAGCAGGCGGATCAGGTTGGAGACCGCGGGGCGGCTGCGGCCGACCCGGCGCGCCAGCTCCTCTTTGGTCAAGCCGAGGTCCTCGACCAGGGCGGCGCAGGCCTTTGCCTCCTCGACGGGGTTGAGGTCCTCGCGGACCATGTTCTCGATCAGCGCCGCCTGCAGCCGCTCCGCTTCCGCCTGATCGCGGACGACGGCCGGGACCTTGTCGAGGCCAGCCTGTTGGGCGGCGCGCCAGCGGCGCTCGCCGGCGACCAGCTCGTAGCTGCCGTCGGGCAGGGGGCGGACAAGCAGCGGCTGAACCACTCCGCTCGCCTCGATCGAGGCAGCCAGCGCCGCCAGCGCTTCTTCGTCGAAGTTGGTGCGTGGCTGCGAGGGATTGGGCTTAATCAGCGAGACGGGAAGCTCCCGCAGCTCACCAGCGGTGTCGACCTCCGTCTCGGGCAGGATCGCTGCCAGCCCGCGGCCGATCCCGCGCTTGCCGCTAGCCACGAGCTGCCAGCTCCTTCGCCAGGGCGCGGTAGGCGACGGCGCCGTGGGAGCTCGGGGCATGCTCAGTCACGGGAAGACCATAACTGGGGGACTCGGCGACACGGACGCTGCGCGGGATCACCGTCTCGAAGACCATCCCGTCGAAGTGATCGCGCAGCTCGGCCTCAACGTCCTGGGCCAGCCGCGTCCGCTCGTCGTACATCGTGACGAGCAGACCCGAAACCTCAAGTTGAGGGTTGAGTTGACGCCTAATCAAGCCCAGCGTTTCCAAGAACTGGACCAAGCCCTCCAGTGCCAGGTACTCGGCTTGCACCGGCACGATCACCCGGTCGGCGGCGACCAGGGCGTTGACGCTGACCGGACCCAGGGAGGGAGGGCAGTCGAGCAGGGTGACCGCGAAGCGCTCGCGCACTGGGCCCAGGCGTTCGCGCAGGCGCGACTCCGACCCCTCCAGCCGCGGCAGCTCGACGGCGGCCCCGGCGAGGTCGCGGTTGGCGGGAACGAGCCAGAGGTTGTCGGGCCCCGCCGGCCGCGCCGCCTCGGCGACCGAGACCTCGCCGGTGAGGCAGTCGTAGGAGGAGGGGTGCAGGTCGCGCCCACTGCCAAGCGCGACGGTCGCGTTGCACTGGGGGTCGAGGTCGACGAGAAGGGTTTGCCGACCCTCAGCGGCGGCGCAGGAGGCGAGGTTGACAGCGGTGGTCGTCTTGCCGACCCCGCCCTTCTGATTCGCCACGGCGTAGACCTTTCCCATCTCGGCCCAGCCTAGACATTGGCTTCCCCGCGCGCGTTGGCAGGCAGTGGGATAGCCTGCGCCCCGTGTCCGAGAGCTACGACTGGCCAGACGACCCTGCCGAGCGCGCCCAAGAGCTCGTTGAGGGGGTTCTCGATGAGCTCGACCTCGACGGCGAGGTTGTCGTCGAGGAAGACGACGAGCGGATCCTGCTCACGGTCGAGGGGGAGGACGACTATGGCCTCCTGATCGGCAAACGAGGGCAAACGATCGACGCTCTCCAGCTGCTCTGTTACCAGGCTGCTTTCCGTGGCCTGCGCGACCGAAAGCGGGTGGTCGTCGACGCGGCCGGCTACCGCGCACGGCGGCGAGAGACGCTGGAGGGGCGCGCCGACCGGGCCGCCGAGCAGGCGCTGGCCAGCAACCGCCAGGTCGAGATGGACCCGATGAGCGCGCAGGAACGACGCGTCATCCACGAACGGCTGAAAGAGCGGTCAGGGATCGAGACCTACAGCGAGGGCGACGAGCCCAACCGCTCGGTGATCGTCGCCCCGCTCCTCCCCGAGTGAGCTTCGACCCGGCGGCGGCACTCGACTCTGCGACCCGCGAGCGGCTGCAAACCGTGCTGGCGCTGCTCGCCGAGGAGCGCGCCTCGGTCAGCTCCGTCATCGACGAGCGCGCCTGGCAAGTGCACGTCGTCGACAGCCTCACCGGCCTCGAGGTGCCCGAGCTGGCGGGGGCATCGCGCATAGCCGATGTCGGCGCTGGAGCGGGTTTCCCCGGCCTCGCCGTCGCCGTCGCCCTCCCAGCGGCCCAGGTCGACTTGATCGAGTCGGTCGGCCGTAAGTGCGAGTTCATGCGCCGCGCTATCGCCGCGGCAGGAATCGCCAACGCCCGGGTCCTCAACACCCGCTCCGAGGACTGGGCCACCGACGAAGGCCGCGAGGCCTACGACGCCGTCACGGCCCGCGCCGTCGGCCGCCTCTCGACCCTGGCCGAGCTCGCATCCCCACTTCTGAAGCCAAATACCGTCCTGGTCGCCTGGAAGGGCAAACGCGACCCAGACGAGGAGCAGCAACTAGAGAACGCCGCCGAGGCCCTAGCCATGCACCCCGAGCAGGTCCTTGACGTCGGCGACCGCGCCGGCAGCAAACACCGCCACCTACACGTCATCCGCAAGTCCGGTGCGACGCCTGCCAACCTCCCCCGCAAGCCGGGGATCGCGAAGAAGCGACCGAAGGGTTAGCGGCGCTTCTTTTTTTTGCGCGGCGGCGGAGGTGGCGCTTTCGCAGCTTGGATCGCAGCCGCCCCCTCGGGAGTCGCCACCACCGGTGGCGGCACGATTTTCTGGATCACGAACGACTGCCCGATCGTCCAGAAGTTGGTGGTGATCCAGTAGAGGATTAGGCCGGCCGGGAATTTGATGATGAAGGGGACGAAGATCAGCGGCAGCACGAACATCATCGTCCGCTGGCTTTTGTCGGCGGTGACCGACATCACCATGCCCGAGACCAGCTGGGTGCCGACGTAGAGGATCAGCAGGGCGATCAGTTCGCCGCCCGTCGCCTTGCCGGTGAGGTCGTGGATGAAGAGGAATTCGGCTCCGTAGGCGCTGCAGTGACCGGCGGCTGGGCAACCCATGTCCGGCGGGAGCTCGTGGCGGAGAACGTAGAAGAGGGTGATGAAGACCGGCAACTGCGCGATCAGCGGCAGGCAGGAAGCCAGGGGGTTGACTTTGTTCTCTTTGTAGAAGCGCATCATTTCCTGCTGCATGCGCTGTTTGTCGTTTTTGTACTTCTCCTGCAGCTCCTTGATCTGCGGCTGTAGCGCCTGTAGCGCCCGCATCCCTTTCAGCTGTTTATAGGTGAGCGGAATCAGCACCGCCCGGGTGACGACCGTGAGGGCGATGATCGACATTCCCCAGCTGAGCCCGGCGTTGTCGTGGAAGAACTGCAGGACGCCGTTGGCGACGTCGATCAGGGGCTGGAGGATGTTTGCGGCAGGCAGGTTCACGGGTGGGTGCGGTGGTAGTCGGCCGGGTGGACGGGGCCGGTGCGGAGCGTGAATCTATCGGGGATGGGGTCGAAGCCGCCGTGACTGAAGGGATTGCAGCGCAGAACTCGCCAGCTGGCGAGCAGAAACCCCCGGATCACGCCGAACCTTTCGACGGCTTCGACGGCGTAGGCGGAGCAGGTCGGCTCGTAGCGGCAACGGCGCGGGAAGGCGGGTGAGATCCAGCGCTGGTAGGCACGAATCGGGGCGAGAAACAGGCGTTTCACGTGGAACGCTCCCCCGCCAGAGCCTCTTCCAGGTTGGTCGTCACTCCGCCGGCTCCGTCTTTCTCGATCAAATCCTTGATCTCCGCCCGGGCGACGATGACGAAGTCGTGCTTGGGGGGAAGGCGATCCGAGAGACTCCAAAACGCCTCGCGCAGCACCCGCTTGACCCTGTTCCGGTCGACCGCGCCGCCGACTTTGCGGCTAACCGAGACACCAAGCCTCACGTCTTCCTGCTCCTCATCCTTGCGCGGGAAGGTGTAGAGCACGAGGTAGCGCGTTGCGTGCGAGGAACCGTCGCGATAGACGCGGTCGAACTCGCCGCTGCGCGAGAGACGGCGCCGGCGTTTCGACGCCATTAAGGGGTAAGGCGCTTGCGCCCTTTACGGCGGCGGCGCTTGAGGATGGCGCGGCCCCCGCGGCTGCTCATACGGGCACGAAAACCGTGCGTCTTTGCCCGCTTCCGCTTCTTTGGCTGGTAGGTGCGCTTCATGCCGGCGGAAGTATAGGCGGCTTCGAGGGAAGCCGCCGGGGACGCGCCCGAAAATCTTTTCTGCGGCATTTGCGAGGCACCCGAGGAGGGCCCTCAGGCACGGCGCTATGGTCGGCCGCCGGTGGCCGATGACTCTCCAAAAGACCAAATGCAAACCCTTTGGCGGGCGACCAAGGAGCGCCTCGAAGGATCGGTGCCGGAGTCGACGTACCAGCTTTGGCTCGAGCCCCTGGAGGTGGTTGGCGCTGAGGGGGACACCCTCTACCTGACGGCTCCTGAGGGGATTCGCGCTTGGACCGAGCGCCGTTACTCCTCCTTGATCGCGCAGGCCCTGGCGGAGATCGACCCAACGCTGCAGCGAGTCAGCTTTGCCGAGCCGAGCGAACTCGCCGGCGCGGGCGAAGCCGATCTCGAGCTGAACCCCAACTACACCTTTGAGCGCTTCGTGATCGGGCCGGGCAACCGCCTCGCCCACGGCGCCGCGCTTGCGGTCGCCGAGGCGCCCTCGGAGGCCTACAACCCGCTCTTCCTCCACGGCCCACCCGGGCTCGGCAAGACCCATCTGCTGGCGGCGATCGCCAACTACCTGCGCGATAACGCCCATGGCCTCAGCGTCCGCTACACCACCGCCGAGTCCTTTACCAACGAGTTCGTTGCCGCCCTGAAGTCCTCCGGCAACGACGCCTTCAAGGCCCGCTACCGCGACATCGACGTCCTCCTCATTGACGACGTCCAGTTCCTCGAAGGCAAGCCGGCAACCGAGGAGGAGTTCTTCCACACCTTCAACGCCCTCTATGAGGCCGGCAGTCAGCTCGTCCTCTCCGCGGACCGGATCCCCAGCGAGCTCTCGACCCTGGCCACGCGCCTGCGCGACCGCTTTGAGTGGGGGCTAACGGTCGCCGTCGAGCCGCCCAATTTGGCGACGCGGCTGACCGTCCTGCGCCGCCTCGTCGAGGAGGCCGGGGTAGACATCGCCGACCCTGAGGCGCTGGTCGAGCTGGCCAACCGGATCGACGCCAACGTACGCCAGCTGCACGGCGCCCTGACCAAGGTCATCGCCCACGGTTCGCTGATGGCGCGGCCGCTCAGCTCGGAGCTGATCGCCGAAGTGATTCCCGGCGTCAGGCGCTCTTCCCGCCCGACCTCGGTCGAGGAGATCCAGCAGCGGGTGGCCGAGCGCTTCGGTATCTCCCGCGCCGAGCTCGTCGGCACCAGCCGCGCCGCCACCCCACTCCGCGCCCGGCAGGTGGCGATCTTCCTCACCCGCGACCTCACCGACCTCTCGCTGCCGCAGATCGGTCGCCTCTACGGCGGCCGCGACCACACCACCGTTCTCAACTCTCTGCGCCGGGTCGAAGCCAGCCTCGACGAGGACGCCGACCTGGCAGAGAAGATCCGGGAGTTGCGCGGAGCTATCCACAACCCTGTCCCCGGGGAGCGCTGACAGCCGCTAACACTGTAAGAATCCCCAACCTCCCACAGCGGCTTCCACATCCGGGAATCCGCAGCAGGACGCCAAATGCCCAGCCATCAGCGAACTTTCCACAGGTCCTAACCCAACTTAAGAAGGCAATCATCAGTTGAAGCTCACGACTAAACGCGACGATCTCGTCTCCAAGCTCTCCACTGTCTCCAGAGCTGTTTCCACCCGGCCCCACAGCCAGGCTCTTTCTGGCGTTCTCGTCAGTGCCAGTTCCAGCGGGGTGAAGTTGGCGGCGACGGATCAAGACCTGGGGCTGGAAACCGTGCTCGAGGCGGAGGTCGGGGATGAGGGCTCACTGCTCCTACCTGGCCGCCTTTTCGCCGAGATCGCCCGCTCCCTCCCCGGGCCGTCGGTGGAGATCGAATCGCGGGAGGCAGAGCGGGACGTGGAGATCCGCAGCGGCGGCTCCAGCTTCCACCTGCGGGTGCTGCCGGTTGAGGACTTCCCCCAGCTGCCGGAGGCAAAAGAGGAGGGGGCGCTGAGGATCCCGGCGGCGGCGCTGGAAGCGAGCATCGACCTGGTCGCGCGGGCCGCCTCGCGGGACGACATGCGGCCGGTCCTGACCGGCGTCTTCGTCACCGCTAGCGGCAAAGAGATGACGATGGTCGCCACCGACTCCTACCGGCTCGCGGTGAAGCGGACCGAGCTCGAGGCGGACCTGGGGGGCGAGCTCGAGGCGAACATCCCAGCGCGGGCGCTGCGGGAGCTCGGCCGGATCCTCTCCACCGAGGGCGCCGGCGAGGCGACGATCTCGCTGCTCCCCAACCAAGCCGTTTTCCTGGCAGGGTCGATCCTCCTCTCGACGAGGCTGATCGACGGCCAGTTCCCCAACTTTCGACAGCTCCTGCCGGAGTCCTACGAGCACGACGTGCGGTTGCCGCGCACCGAGCTGCTCGACGTCACCAGGCGGATCAGCCAGATGGCGCAGCGCAACGCGCCGCTGCGGCTTTCGTTCAATTCCGGCGAGCTGACTGTGGCGGCGGAGACGCCCGACGTCGGCGACGCGCGGGAGACGATGCCCGCCGTCTTCGAGGGGGAGCCGCTGGAGATCGGGTTCAACCCGGAGTTCCTGCGCGAGGGGATCGAAAGCGTCGCCGGCGAGGAGATTCTGCTGCGGTTGATCTCGCCGCTGCGACCGGGGTTGCTGGAGCCGGTCGAGGGGGACGACTTCCGCTACCTGGTGATGCCGATCCGCCTCAACGTCTAGGGATGGCCAGCTCCGCGCTGGCAATCTGAGGGCGCGGTGCTCGTCACCGCGATCGAGGCGAAGCCGCTGCGCAGTCTCGACCGGGTCCGGGTCGAGCTGCCGCCAGGGATCGTCAGCGTCATCGGCCCCAATGGAGTCGGCAAGACCAACCTGATCGAGGCAATCTACTTCGCCCTCACCGGCCGCTCCTTTCGCACCTCCGACCGCCGCGATCTGATCCCGTTTGGCGGTTCTCTGGCCCGCGCAGAAGCGACGATTCGCGACGAGGATGGGGTCGAGCACAAGTTGCTGGCCGCGGTTAGCCGCACGGAAGGGCGGCGCCACTTGCTCGACAACAACCCGGCCGATCCGGCGACCCTGGCCCGCAGCCGGCCCCCAGTGGCGGTTTTCGCGCCAGACCGTCTGATCCTGGTCAAGGGCCCGCCGGCGGAGCGACGTGCCCACCTCGACGGCTTTATCGCCGCCCGTTGGCCGGCGCGGGCAGAGTTGCGCAAGCGCTATGGGCAAGCGGTGGCGCAACGCAACGCCCTGCTCTCGCGGCTGAACGCCGGCTATGGCTCGCCCGAGGACCTGCGGATCTGGGACGCGGGGCTGGCCGATGCCGCGGCGCCGTTGATCGAAGCCCGCACTGAGGCGGTCGCCGAGTTGGCCCCCTCATTTGCAGAAGCCGCCGCCGAGCTGGGGTTGGAGGAGGCCTCACTTGCCTACGCGCCCCGTGCAATCGGTTCGGCGGAGGAGCTCCGCGCCGGCCTCGAGGAGCGACGGGATCAGGACGTCAAGATGGGTCGCAGCTCCTGGGGCCCACACCTGGACGAGCTGAAGCTCGAGGCAGGTGGCCGCTCTCTGCGCCGCTATGGATCGCAGGGACAGCAGCGCGCCGCCCTGCTTGCTCTCCTCTTTGCCGAGCGCGAGGCGCTGCTGCGAGCGCGCCGCGTCACTCCCCTGCTATTGCTCGACGACGTGATGAGCGAGCTCGACCCCGGCCGCCGCGATCGGCTGGTGGCACGCCTTGGCGACGGGGGACAGATTCTGATTACCGCCGCCGACGAGGAGTCAGTGCCGGCTGCCGCTCTGGAGACGGTGGTGCGGATGCCGCTCCCGCAGACAGAAGGTTCTGACGCATGAGCCGCCGGCGAGCTCCCCGCCCGGCGGCCGGCGCCTTTCAAGCTGCCCTGCAGCGAGCGGCGCCGAAAACGCCGCTGGCGGCAGTCCAGGTGGCTTGGGTCTCGGCGGTCGGCGACCAACTCGCCGCGGTCGCGACTCCGGTTGCGGAGCGACAGGGAACGCTGACGATCGAGTGCGTGGATGCGGTTTGGGCGCAGGAGCTAGACCTGATGCAGGAGACGCTTTTAGGGCGGCTGCGGGACGAGCTTGGCGACCAGGCGCCGGAGGCGTTGCGCTTTCGCGTCAGTTCCGCCTGATTTCCATCACACTTTTTCGTGATTTGCAGGGATTTTGGCGTTTACCGCGCGGTTGTCCGCGGCCCCGAACTGGTATTCTTATGGCAACTCGTTTTGCGCCCCGACCCACCCGTGACGAGCAACTCCGGGCGTCGGGGCTTTGTGTGTTGCTGTGTCAACTGGAAGGGACTCATTGCCTGAGAAAAAAGCCAGCGGCGACTCCTACGGCGCCAAAGACATCACGGTCCTCGAGGGCCTCGAAGCCGTTCGTAAACGCCCCGGCATGTACATCGGCTCGACCGGTCCGCGGGGACTGCACCACCTCGTTTACGAGATCGTCGACAACTCGGTCGACGAGGCCCTCGCCGGTCACTGCGACAGCGTCCGCGTCGTCCTCCATCCCGACAACGCCTGCACGGTCGAAGACGACGGCCGCGGGATTCCGGTCGAGACGATGGAGAAAGAGGGGAGGCCGGCCGCCGAGGTCGTACTCACCGTCCTCCACGCTGGCGGCAAGTTCGGGGACGGTGGCGGCTACAAGGTCTCCGGCGGCCTGCACGGGGTCGGCGTCTCCGTCGTCAACGCGCTCTCCGAGCGCCTCCACCTGGAGATCAGCCGCGACGGCAACGTCTGGTCGCAGGACTACGAGCGCGGCAAACCCCAGAATGACCTGACCAAAGGCGCGGAGACCAAAGCCCACGGGACCAAGATCACCTTCCTACCCGACCTCGAAATATTCGAGGAGATCGGGTTCGACTTCGAGACGCTCGCAGAGCGACTGCGCGAGACCGCCTTCCTCACCCGCGGGCTGAAGATCGAGCTGGTCGACGAGCGGGGCGAGACCAACAGCGTCACCTTCCAGTACGACGGCGGGATCGAGGACTTCGTCCGCCACCTCAACGCCAACAAGGAGACGCTGAACCGCAAGCCGATCTACTTCGAGGGCAGCAAAGAGGACGGCGAAGTCGAGATCGCGATGCAGTGGAACAGCTCCTACCAGGAGTCGATCTTCAGCTTTGCCAACAACATCACCACCCATGAGGGCGGCACCCACATGTCTGGCTTCCGAGCGGCGCTCACCCGCACCCTCAACGCCTACGCGCGCAACAAAGGCCTGCTGAAAGAGAAAGACGACAACCTCGCCGGCGAGGACGTGCGCGAGGGTCTGACCGCGGTGATCTCGGTGAAGCTGCACGACCCGCAGTTCGAGGGGCAGACGAAGACGAAACTCGGCAACCCGCCGATCAAAGGGCTGGTCGAGGAGACCGTCAACCGCAAACTGGCCGAGTTCTTGGAGGAGAACCCGCCGGAGGCGCGCCGGATCATCGGTAAGACGATCGACGCCGCCCGCGCCCGCGCCGCCGCCCGCAAAGCCCGCGACCTCACCCGTAAGTCGGCGCTGGAGAACTCGACCCTGCCGGGCAAGCTCGCCGACTGCACGGTCAAGGACCC
>DASSNA010000244.1:0-4780 GCA_035688445.1 Solirubrobacterales bacterium
AGGGCACCTACATCCAACTGATCGTTTATTATCTCCTCTGCCTGGCGGTCTTCGCCGTGTCGCTGCGCGCCCACGGCGGGCCGGCGCTCCTGTTCTGGACGGGGATGCTCATGCCGCTCTTCGTCCTGTTCGTCACCTACCTCAAGATCCACTTCGACCGCTTGCGGGGCGATCTGAGACAATTCCAGACGCAGCACTGGGTAGCCTTCTCGCTGGCCGCTCTGGCGCTCCTCACACTTTCGATCCTGACGCTCCCCCAGCTTCCCGTCGACGTCCGCTTCTTCATCGTGGGCTCGGTGCTCGTCGGGCTGGGCCTGCTCTTCCTGCCACCGATCACCGAGTTGCTGAGCTCGCCCTCGGCGCTGCGGCCGCAGCAGGCTTATCTGCTCGCGGCCACTCTGCTGCTCGCCGTCCTGGCGATCCCCCCGGCGGCCTCGTTTTTCAAGCTGTCGTGCGACATCCCGGTGGAGAACCTGGTCAAGCTCGGCCAGGTCGGCTTCCTGCGGGCATTCGAGATGGATCCCGAGTTGTTGGGCGGCACGGGCTCACCAGCGCGGATGGTCTATACCTCCGCCTTCTTCAGCACCTTTCCCTATCGTTCGAGGTGTGATGGCAGGGAGTGCTTGCACGGGCGGGAGCGGGAGCCCCGGCTCCACGACAGCTGGCTGCTGCAGCAACTCGAGCGCGTTCTTCCGGACTACAACGGCAGCGCGACCGCGATGGCCAAGCTGACGGCCGATGTCGTTCCGGAGAGGACCTGGCAGTGGGAGCACGTGAAGAACGGGCGTCTCGTGCTGCACGGCCCGGTCACGGACGGTGCGGGGGCCTTGCATCTCGAGTCGACTCTGCCGTCGCTCGCCTTCAGCCTGGTGCGTTGGGTCTGGTTGGCCGTCGGTCTTTGCGGGCTGGGGGTGGTGGTGATCGGCTTGATGTGGTTCCTGGTGCGCAACCTCCTGCTGTTGAACGTCGAGGTTCCCTCCTGGCTGCAGCGGGTGCGCGATGGCGGCAAGCTCTCCATCAGCGCGCTCGGCGGGAACCTCTTCTTCATCTCCCGGCGGGCCGATCTGCTGCAGCGGATCGAGGCTCAGATGGAGACCGGGATCATCCACATCGATCTGGAGAAAGAGCCCATACGGAGCGGCAAGTGGCTCTCCGCGCCGTCGGTCGCCGGCAAGGAATTCGTCCTCATCAACCATTTCGAGCACAGGCTGGACGACGTCGATTTCAATCGCGCCAAGCTCCACCTCCTCGAGTCCCTGTCCCGCGACTCCGGCCGGCGGCTCGTGGTGCTGTCGAGCGTGGACCCCTATCTCTGCTTCGTCAACGGCTCTCTGTTCAGCGGGTCGGGGGACGCGGCGGGTGAGCGCGCGCGATGGATGAGCCTGCTTGCCGATTGCGAGACGTTCGACCTCGATCAGCAGGTGGCGACCGGCCGCCTGGAGGCCGCGCTGGATTCCTTCCGCCGCAGCTCGGAGCGCAAATCCATCCCCTGGCCCAAGGCGGCCTGGAGCCGCCATACCAGAGCCTGTCTCGCTACCCTGCAGGAGGATTGTTGCGTGACGGCGCCGCTGCAATTGATCGGCGAGCAGTTGCTGCCCGACCTCGACCTCGAGCGGATGGGGCGGGCCGAGATCGTGGACGAGGTGCGGGAGAGAGCGGAGCTCTACTATCGCGCGCTGTGGTCCTCGCTGACCGATCTGGAGAAGACGACGCTGTTTCAGCTCGCCGAAGAGGGCCTGGTCAATCCGAAGAACCGCCGTCCGCTCCAGCGTCTCCTGGCGCGTGGGCTGGTGGTGCGCAAGCCGGCACCCCGCCTGATGAACGAGTCGTTCCGCCGGTTCGTGATGTCCGGGACCTGCCGGCGGGAGGCGCGCGAGCTGGAGCGCCGTTGCGAGGCGAGAGGGAATTGGAGCCGGCTGCAGCCCTTCTTCTCCGCAGTGCTCTTGGGAGTGGTCGGTTTCCTGTACGTCACGCAGCGGGAGGCCTTCGACTCGACCCTGCTGTTCCTCACCGCGCTCGCCGGCGCCATGCCACACGTCCTCAAGCTGGTCGGGGTCTTCGGCGCCGCTCAGGTACAGACCGACGCCGAGGCCTGACGCGCGGAGGCCCCCGCCCGCGCAGCACGGCGGGCGGGAGGAGATGAGACAATCCGGCCGTGGGTGTGAGCAGGCTGAAGCTCCTCGTCATCGAAGACCAGCCCGCCGTCGCGACCGCCCTCCAGGGGCTGTTCGCGAGCCGCGGCGTC
The DNA here is from genome assembly GCA_035688445.1 of Solirubrobacterales bacterium. Lineage (GTDB taxonomy): Bacteria > Actinomycetota > Thermoleophilia > Solirubrobacterales > 70-9 > VAYN01. The sequence goes on from DASSNA010000244.1 coordinate 2,246, forward strand.
GAGTGCGCCGTGGCGCGTGATCCGGCCGCGGCTTCTCCAGGCGCTCGACGCCGACGCGGGGGAACGGGCGATCGGGGTGGTGATCCAGGACATGGACTTCAGCCCGGAGGCGACGGGCGGTGAGGAGGGGGTGGCGCTCTTCCGCGAGATCAAGCGGCGCGATCCCGGCCTGCCGGTGCTGCTGATCACCGCCTGGACGTCGCTCGCGACCGCGGTGCAGCTGGTCAAGGAGGGGGCCTCCGACTACCTGGCGAAGCCGTGGGACGACGACCGACCGGAGGACGTCCTGCCGCTCGCCGAGCGCTTCCTGCGCGCGCTGTCGCCGGCGCCCACCGGCGCCGTCTGGCGGCTCGTCCCGGCGGCCCGGGAGCCGCTGCTGCGCCACCGCTGGCCGGGCAACGTGCGCGAGCTCGCGAACACCCTCCGCCGCGCCGTCCTCGCCGCCACCGGCGAGACGATCCAGGAGGCCGACCTCGGGCTCGCGTCCGCCCCGGCCACGCCGGCCCTCCGCGGCGAGGCGGCGGCGGCGGCGGCGGTCCTCGGCGAGCGGCGGAAGATCGAGCGCGCCCTGGCCGCCGCGGGCGGCGTGGTCGCCAGGGCCGCGGCGTCGCTCGGCTGGAGCCGTCAGGCCCTGTACCGGAAGATGGAGAAGCACGGCCTGGTGGTGGAGAGGCGGGTAAAGGGGTAGAGCCGCAAGGGGTAGAGCCGCACCATTGCCAACCGGCCCCGGCCGGGTTACCCTTTTCGCTTTCCGCCGGACCTGCCGGCGAAGGAGCTGCCCGTGCCCCTGATGGACTGGATCAAGAAGATGTTCTCCCCCCGCCCGTCCGCGTCGGCGGCGGCCCGCGAGCTCGGGCGCAACGACCTCTGCTGGTGCGGCAGCGGCAAGAAGTACAAGAAGTGCCACCTGACCTCCGATGCGCGGAAGCGGGCGGACGCGGCGTACTCGGCGCAGTTCTCGGCGCGCAACCAGGGCGGCGGGATCGTGCCGCCGAAGAGCGCCAAGAAGGGGAGCGGGTTGCCCCCCGAGGCGGCGCAGCCGCCGCAAGGCAGATGAAACCGGCGCAGCCGCCGCAGCGGTAGAGCGCCGCTCCGCCTCCCCTCCACCTCTCTCCACTCGGTCCGTCGCGCGCCCCTCTTGACAGCCGCGCGACATCCCCCTACCATCACAAAAAAACCGAACGCTCGTTCAGCGTTGGCTATCGGAGGGCGGGGAGCGCATGGCGAAACGGCGGACACAGGCGGACAAGTCGGACGCTTCGGCGCGGCGGGTGCTCAAGGCGGCGCTGTCGCTGTTCTCGCGCCAGGGCTACCGCGCCACCTCGATGCGCCAGATCGCCAGCCGGTCGAAGCTGTCGGTGGGCAACCTCTACCACCACTTCGGCAACAAGGAGGCGATCTTCCAGCGGCTGATCGACCATTACTGGGAGGTGCTGCTCGACCCCGAGCTGCCGCTCAACAAGATCTTCGCCGCCGCCCGCTTCCCCGACGACCTCGAGGCCATGGCTGCCGCCATCGACCAGGTGGTGTCCGAGAACTCCCCCTACATCCTCCTGATCTACATCGACGTCATCGAGTTCAAGGGCCGGCACATCCGCACCTTCTACCAGCAGATGGCCGACCGCTTCCGGGCCGCCTACGCCGCGCGCTTCGCCGAGATGCAGGAGAAAGGGGAGATCGGCGAGGTCGACCCGCTCGTCGGCGTCATGCTCGCCACCCGCTGGTTCTTCTACTACTTCACCGTCGAGCGCTGCTTCGGCGTGCCCATGCACTTCGGCCTCGACTCGCAGCAGGCGGTGGGGGAGTTCTCGCAGATCCTGCGCTACGGCCTGATGCCGCGGCGCGAACCGTCATCAGCCGCGCCCGTGACGGCGCGAGGAGGGAAGAGATGATGTCGAGCACGAGCGGGCGGGGAGGGAGGGTCCGGCGGCTGGCCTGGACCCTGGTCCTGGCGCTCCTCGGCGCGCTGCCGGCGCTGGCGCAGCTCAGCACGGCGAACGTCGAGGTCCTGGTCACCGATGGGTCGGGCGGCGCCCTGCCCGGCGCCACCGTGGCGCTCGAGAACGTGGACACGGGCCTGCGCCGCCAGGCGGTGACCGGCGAGGCGGGCTCCGCGACACTCGCCGCCCTGCCCCCCGGCACCTACCGCGGCACCGTCGATCTCCAGGGCTTCGCCCAGGCCAAGGAGGAGGGGATCGTGCTGCGCGTCGGCCAGACGGCGCAGATCAAGGTCGCGTTGCGGCCGGAGCTCGCGGAATCGATCACCGTGAGCACGACGGTGCCGCTCGTCGACGTCTACAAGACCGACGCCTCGACCAACATCGTGCCCGAGCAGATCGAGTCGCTGCCAGTGCCCGACCGCGATTTCCAGCGCCTGGCCTTCATCGCGCCGGGCGTGCAGCGCGAGCGCGGCGCCTTCCGCTTCATCAACGGCGGCCCGGTGGTGGGAGCGGGCGGCAACGCCAGCCAGTCGACCATTCTGGTCAACGGCGTCGACTTCACCGACGCCGCGTTAGGGCTGTCGAAGATCCGCTT
>DASSNA010000306.1:0-11952 GCA_035688445.1 Solirubrobacterales bacterium
AGCAGGCAGCGGCCGGGGACGCGGCAGTCGTCGAGGAAGACGTCGGCGGTGTGCGACGCGCGCAGGCCGTGCTTCTTGACCTTGGTCCCCATCACCAGGCCGGGCGTGCCCGGCGGGATGACGAAGGCGGCGTGGCCGCGCGAGCCGAGCTCGCGGTCGACCGAGGCGATGATGACGTGAACGTTGGCGATACCGCCGTTGGTCGCCCAGGCCTTCTGACCGTTGAGCACCCATTCGTCTTTGGCCTCGTCGTATTTGGCGGTGGTGCGGATGCCGGAGACGTCGGAGCCGGCGTCAGGCTCGGAAGCGCAGAAGGCACCCAACTTGACGTCGTCCGGCGTGCCGAAGCACTGGGGGATCCACTCCCCCATTTGCTCCGGGGTTCCCTGCCCGAAGATCGCGGCGACGGCGAGCGTCGTGCCCATGATCGCCATGCCGATGCCGGCGTCGCCCCAGAACAGCTCCTCGTTGGCGATCGGCAGCGTCAGGCCAGTCTCGTCGGCCCAGAACTGACCCATCGCTTCAAAGCTGTACAGACCGATCTTAGCGGCCTCTTGGATCACCGGCCACGGCGTTTCCTCGCGCTCGTCCCACTCCTCCGCGGCCGGGCGGACGACGCCCTCGGCGAAGCCGTGCACCCACTCGCGGATGTCCTTCTGGTCTTGGTTGAGCTCGAGCGTGAACTTCGGTTCGCCCTGCTCGGTGGAAGTGCTGTTGGCCTCGTCGAGGGGCGCGTTGGCGTCGACGTCGGCGACGGTGGCGGAGTCAGACATGTCCGCGGAAGTCTACACGGAACGATGTCGTGTCACGAAACTGCGTAGACGATCAAACGTCGCGCAAATCGAAGGCGCGCAGCCCTTCGTTGCCCTCGTCGGTGCAGTCGAAGAAGCGGCGGTTGACGCAGCCGTAGGACTCCCCGCTCCCCTCGTAGGCGCGCTCGACCGAGAACTGGCAGTGCGGCAGCGGCTCGCCGGTCATCTTGACGCCACCGAAGCCGCCGGGCTCGAGCACTGCCGCGAGCTCAACCTCGGCCCCGTAGACCTCCTGCATGCAACCGAGGTACTGGACGCCGGTGAGGCGGTCGATGTAGCTGTAGAGGTAGCGACAGCCGAGTTCGATGCAGCCGCGCGGCTCGACCATCTTGTCGCAGAAGGAGCGGCACTGGCGACACTCGCCAACCTCGGTGCGCGTAGCAGTCATGCGAGAAGTCTAGGGAGCAGAGACCGCGGAACCAAGCGCCTCGGGCTGGTCACGCAGCCAGGGCGGGAGCGCGCAGTAGATGGTCCAGCTCCGAGCGCAGCATGCCGGAGGGCTTGACCCGGTAGCGCTCCCCCACCTTGTAGCGGCGCTCGCCGACCAGGAGGTGGACCTCCGAGTCGCCCTTGTGGTGTTCGAAGAGGGACTTCAGTTCCTCGCAGAGCTCCTCGCTCCAGCGCGCGAGGTCGATCGGAATCTCAAACGGCCCAGAGGCAACCGGCGCCGGCGCCAGCTTGGCCGCCTTGGAGATCTCCGCCGCGTCGGGCTCGAAGCGCTGCGCCTCTTGCACGACCAGCTTCGTCTCGCCGCGGTCCTTGTGGTCGAGGCGGCCACGGACGAGGACGATCGCGTCGGGCTGGATCACCGCCGCGCTCTCGGCCTGGTCGGCCTTGAAGACGAGCATCTCGACCTGACCCTCGACGTCGTCGAGCGTCGCGAACATCATCTGGTTGCCGCTCTTGGTGCGGATCTTCTTGCAATCGACGACGATGCCGCCGACCGTGACCCAGGCGCCGTCCGGCTTACCTCCGAGCTGGGCGAGGCTGCAATCGACCCGCGCCCGCAGCGCCGGCCCGACTTCGGTCAGCGGGTGCGAGGAGAGGTAGGTCCCGAGGGTCTCCTTCTCCATCGAGAGCATCTCGGCGCGCTCGAACTCGGCGGCCGAGATCGGCGGTCGGTGCTGGGCCCCCGACTGCGCCGTCTCTCCCCCCGCTTCCTCGCCAAAGTCGAAGATCGAGCCCTGGCCGAGCTGGGCGTCCTCCTGCGCCTTCTGCCCCGCCGACTGCGCCGCCGGCAGCGTCTCCAGCATCCCTTTGCGGCTGTCGCCGGTGCTGTCGAGGGCGCCGCACTTGATTAGGCATTCGATCGCCCGTTTGTTGACCGCGCGCGAGTCGACCCGCTCGCAGAAGTCCCAGATCGACTCGATTGGCCGCTCCTCGCGGGCGCGGAGGATCGCCTCCACCGCCTGGTGGCCGACGTTCTTGACCGCGTCGAGGCCGAAGCGGATCGCTTTCTCCGAGACGACGAAGGAATGACCGGAGGAGTTGACGTCGGGCGGCAGCACGTCGATCCCCATCTCCGCGCAGCGGTTGACGAAGAAGGGCACCTTGTCTTTGGTGTTCATCACCGAAGAGATCACCGCCGCCATGTACTCGGCCGGGTAGTTGGCCTTGAGGTAGGCGGTGCGGTAGGAGATCAGCCCGTAGCAAGCGGCGTGGGACTTGTTGAAGGAGTAGTCGGCGGCGGCTTCGTTCAGTTTCCAGAGGTCCTGGGCGACCTTCGGGTCGGTTTCGGACTTGGCCAGACCCTCCATGAATTTGCCCTTCATGGTCGCCATCAGGTCGCGCTTCTTCTTGCCAATCGCCTTGCGCAGGTCGTCCGCCTCGGCACCGGAGAACCCGGCCATCAGGCGGGCAATTTGCATCAGCTGCTCCTGGTAGATGACGCAACCGTGGGTCTCCTCGGTGATCGCCTTTAGCCTCGGGTCGGGGTAGCGCACCGTGGCGGGGTCTTTCTTGCCCCGCGCGTAGGTAGGGATGTAGGCCATCGCGCCCGGCCGGTAGAGGGCGCCGAGGGCGACGATGTCGGCGAACTCGGTCGGCCCGACCTTGCGTAGGGCGTCGCGCATCCCCTCCGACTCGAACTGGAAGACGCCGGTCGAGTCGCCTTTGGCGAGCATCGCGTAGGTCTTGGCGTCGTCGATCGGGATCTGCTCCATATCGATCGTCTCGCCACGCGAGCGCTCGATGATCTCGATCGCGTCCTCGATCACGTCGAGGTTGCGGAGGCCGAGGAAGTCCATCTTCAACAGGCCCATTTCCTCGATCGGGTTCATCGAGTACTGGGTGACGATCTTGTACTGGCGCTCGGGTTTGCCGGAACCACTGCCATTGCCGTTGCTCGGTGCGGCGGGGGCGCTCTTGTCCTCGGCCAGCTGCAGGGGCACGATCTCGTGCAATGGCCGGTCGGCGATAACGACGGCGGCGGCGTGGATCGAGTTGTTGCGGATGATCCCCTCGAGGCCCTGGGCGACGTCGAGGATTTTCTTCGCGTCGGCCTCCTCGTCGTAGGTCCGCCGCAGCTCCTGACCCGGGGCGAGGCACTCTTCGAAGGAGGGGTTGCGACCCATGATCGGCTCCGGGATCTGCTTCGCCAGGCGGTCGCCGGTGGCGTAGTCGTAGCCAAGGACGCGGGCGGCATCGCGGGTCGCGGCGCGGGGCGCCATCTTGCCGAAGGTGATGATCTGGGCGACCGACTCGCGGCCGTATTTCTCGCCGACGTAGCGGATCATCCGCTCGCGGCCGCGAACCGAGAAGTCGATGTCGATATCCGGCATCGATTTGCGCCCCGGGTTGAGGAAGCGCTCGAACATCAATTCGTTCTCGAGCGGGTCGAGGTCGGTGATCCGCAGGGAGTAAGAGGCGATCGAGCCGGCGGCCGAGCCGCGGCCGGGACCGACCGCGATGCCGTTCTCCTTCGCGTACTTGACGAAGTCCCAGACGATCAGGAAGTAGGAGGAGAAGCCCATCTCCTCGATCACCCCGAGCTCGAACCCGAGCCGCTCGACCGCCTCCGCCGGCGGCGGGTCCCCGTAGCGGGCGCGCAGGCCCTCGGTGGCGACCCGGCGCAGCATCGCCTCGGGCTCCTCGCCGTCGGGGGTCGGGTAGCGCGGCAGCAGCAGCTTGCCGAGCTCGATGTCGACCTGGCAGCGTTCGGCGATCTCCAGCGTCGTCGGCACCGCCTCCGGCCACTCGGCGAACGACTCGGCCATTTCCTCGGAGCTCTTGATGTAGAACTCGTTGGTGTCGAAGCTCATCTTCGGCATCTGCAGCGTCGACTTCGTCTGCACGCAGAGCAGAGCAGCGTGGTTGTCGAAGTCCTCGCGCCGCAGGTAGTGGACGTCGGCGGTGCCGACCAGCGGCCGGCCCAGCTCGCGGGCGTAGCGGACGATCCCCTCGTTGGCCTTGTCCTGCTCTTCGATCCCGTTCTTCTGCACCTCGAAGTAGACCTGGTCAGGGCCGAAGGCCTGGATCAGGTCATCGAGGTGGGCGCGGGCGTCGTCGGCCCGCTCTTCGACCAGGCGGCGGCAGAAGCGCGACTGCAAGCAGCCGGTGAGGACGATCACGCCCTCCGAGTGGGCGGCGAGCATCTCCATGTCGAGGTTGGCCTTGCCGCGCGAGAAGCCCTTGAGGAAGCCGGCGGAGGTGAGCCTGACGAGGTTGGAGAAGCCGGTGTCGTTCTCGGCCAGCAGGGTCAGGTGGTTGCGCTCGTAGCGCGTCTGCTCCTTGATCCCCTCGACGCTGTCGACGAGGTAGGCCTCGAGGCCGATGACCGGTTTGATGCCGTGCTTTTTGCAGGCTTTGTAGAGGTCGACGGCGCCATTCATGACGCCGTGGTCGGTCAGTCCCAGAGCCGGTTGGCCGAGCTCAGCGGCCCGCGCTGCCATCGCGTCGATCTTGCAGGCGCCGTCAAGTAGCGAGTACTCGCTGTGGGCATGGAGATGGACTGCGGCAGGCGTGCTCACGGACCACCGATGATGCCAATCCGCCCAGATGGCACGAGTGCCTTCCGCCCCCTTTTGCGCAGCTTTCGTCAGCCCTGCATCACAGCTTCACCGCAAGCTGCGGACTCCGCCGACGCGGCTCAGCCGCAGACCCAGGCGCTGGGGCCCGAGTCTTCCCAGATTTCCCCGGCGATGCGGTCCTGTTCGGCCTTTGAGGCGTTCTGCGGTTCGCCCTTGCCGCCGTAGAGTTCCCAGGTCGAGGGGAGGATCTGGTAGGCACCGCCGGCCCCGCTGGAGGGGTTGAGGGCGCTGTAGTTGCCGCCCGACTCGCACATCACGATGTAGGTCGGGATTGCGTAGGGGCCGCCGAGCCAGCGGCCGACTTCTTCTTCGGCTTCGGCAGCGGAGGCTTCCTGCGCCGCCTGAATTTCGTCGGCCCACTGCGACATGTCGCCTTTCAAGGTCGCGAGCGAGGTTTCGCGGCTGCCCTTCAGCGCTTGCAGTTGGGCGGCGGAGGCTTCGGCTTCTTCGCGCACGGCGCCGATTTCGGCCCGGGCGGCTTCGAGCTGTTCGTCGTAGGCGACCGCTTCGGCCTCGAGGTCGCTAACCGCGAGGACCTGGTGGTGGACCGCGGTGCGGACTTCGGCGACCCGGTCGGCGAGGGCGCTGTCGGCTTCGGAGATCGCCCGGAAGTAATTGCTGCGGGTAACGAGTTCCTGGTAGCTGCTGGCGCCGAGGACGAGGCTGGCGGTGTCGGGCGTGCCGGTCTCGTAGATCGCGACCAGGCGACGAGCGAGGATCGCGCGGGAGCGATGCAGCCGCGCCTTCTCGACGGCCAGCCGGTGGCGAGTCCGGCTCAGCTTCTGTGCCAGTTGCGCGGCGCGTTCCCTGCCTTCGTCGAGCAAACCGTTGAGGTGTTCCTCGCGCGCTTCGGCCTTCGTCGCTTCCGCTTCGGCGCTGCCGAGCTGCGCGGTCGTCGACTGCAGCTCAGCCGCGATCGAGCTCGCTTCCTTGCGGGCAGAGGCCAGCTTCGCTTCCAGAGAACCGGCGTCAGTCGCCCCAGCGCTGGCGACGACGACGAGACCTGCAAGCAGCGCACAGAGCAGCGCTGCGGCGCAGATCCGACCTAGATCCTTTCTGGGCGCGAGCGGCCGCACGAGGCCGCCGAGGCTAGCGAGCCGGCCCTAAAACTCCTGCAAGTTGCCGATAACCCGCAAGCGAACTTGCGGCAGGGCGAAATCAGCCTTCAGGGACTTCGCGGCTGGCCAGGTAGGCGACGATCGCGACGGCGACCAGGCCGAGGCCGAGCGCGATCCGCGTCTCGCGGCGGTAGCGCCGCCGCGCGTAGCGGAAGGCAAAGCGGAGCGAGGCTTTGCCGAGCCGGTTGTACATCAGCCCTCCTCCCCTTCGCGTAGGCGGTGTGCCATCCGCGACTGCAACGACCAGAGCTCGATGAAGCCGGGTGAGGCCGACTGGGAGAAGAGCCCGCCGGACTGGGAAAAGCTGGCCAGCTCGCTGTCGTAGACCGCGTTCGGCGAGGAGCGGGTGACCACCCGCACGCTGCCTTTATAGAGACGCAGGCCGATCTCGCCGGTGACTTGGGCGTTGACCGCGTCCATGTAGGCGTCGAGGTCGGAGCGCAGCGGCTCCCACCAGAGCCCGGCGTAGACGAGATAGCCCCACTTCTGGTCGAGGGCGGGCTTGAACTGGTTCTGGTGGATCGTCCCGACCAGCCGCTCCAGCTCCTCGTGGGCGGTGAGGACGATCGCCGCGGCAGGGACCTCGTAGATGTCGCGCACCTTGAGGCCGACGATCCGGTCCTCGATGTGGTCGACGATGCCGACGCCGTGGCGGGCGCCGATGTCGGCCGCGCGTTCGATCAGCTCGACCAGCCCGAGGCGCTCGCCGTCGAGGGCGACGGGCACGCCCCGCTCGAACTCGATCTCGAGCAGCTGCGCCTCGTCGGGCGCGTCCTCGGGCCGGGTGACCAGTTGGAAGACGTCGTCCTCGGGCGCGTGGTCGAGCTCCTCGATCCAGCGACCCTCCGAGGAGCGGCCCCAGAGGTTGTCGTCGATCGAGTAGGGCGCGACCTCGGTGCCCCCCTTGACCGGGATCCCGTGCTCGCGCGCGTAGGCGATCTCCTCCTCGCGCCCCATCTGCCAGGAGCGCACCGGCGCGATCGTTTTCAGCTCCGGCGCCAGGGTCGCCACCGTGGCCTCGATCCGGACCTGGTCATTGCCCTTGCCGGTGCAGCCGTGGGCGATCGTGTCGCAGTTCGTTTTGCGCGCGTACTCGACCGCGAGCTGCGCGATCAGCGGTCGGCCGAGCGCGGTGAAGAGCGGGTAGCCGTTGCCATAGACGGCGTTGGCCTTGATCGCCGGGGCGAGGAACTCGTTTGCGAAACGCTCGCGGGCGTCGACGACGTGGCACTCGAGCGCGCCCAGATGCAGCGCCTTGGCCTCGATCACCCCATAGTCCTCGCCGGGCTGGCCGAGGTTGACAGTAAGGCAGACGACCTCGGCCTCGTAGGAGTCCTGGATCCACTTCAGCATCACGCTGGTGTCGAGCCCGCCCGAGTAGAGCAGGAGGACGCGATCGACCTGCGCGGGGTCGGCCTCGTAGCTGGCCGTCGGCCGGGAAATCTGCGATGGGTCGCTCACGGGGAGCGCAAGTCTAGGCGCGCGAGCGCTAAGGCGCTTCTATTCCGCCGGCGCCGCCTTCTTCTTCAGGCCCTTCCGGCGTTTCTTCTTCGGGGGCTTCTTCCCCTTCTTCCGGCGGCGTTTCTTTTTCTTCTTCTTCGGTGGTGCTCGTTTCCGTCGTCGTCGTGGTGGTCGAGCTTTCGGTCGTCGACGGGATGGTCGAAGCGGTCGTGCTGCTGGAGCTGGTCGAGCTGCCGCTGTCGTTGCTGGCGATGACGATGATCGCGATCAGGAGACCGACGATCACCGCGATCAAGCCGGCAACCAGGAGCCGCATGTTGCCGTGGGGGCGCCCACCACCCGGGCCTTGGCCGTAGGGGCCGGGGTCTTCGGGTCCCATCATCCGCGTTGGGTCCTCGTGCATGTCCTTACTCCTCCGGTCCGAGTATCGCGTCCAGGATCGCGTCGGTGTCCTCGATCTGGAACCCGTTTCGGAGCCTCAGCTCGATTTCCTCTCGGCTGCTGCCCGAGACGGCCATCTGCGTGGCCAGCAGGCGAGCGCCGGCGGCATCGCTGCGCCGGGTGTCCTCCTCAAGGGCCTGCGGCTCCGTCTCACCCACGGCCCGCAGGCGCGGGGGTGCGGGGGCTTCCTCCACCGCCTCCGGCTGCTGTGGCTGCTCCCCTCCCTCCAGCCTCGCCTTCGCCTCTTCCAGCGTCGCTTGCAACTGCGTGGCCTCTCGGCGCAATGAAACCGCTTGCCCCAGCAGGGTGTCGACCAGGTCGGAGAGCTCGCCGAGGCGGTCCTCGGTAAGCCGGTCGGCCTCGGCCCTCGCTTGCGCGAGGTAGCGGCGGGCCTGCGCTTCGGCGTCGTCGATCACGCCCTCGGCCGCCCGCTCGGCCGCCTCGACGATCGCCTCCAGGCGCTCGGCGGTGGTCGCGCGGAGATCCTGCTGACTGGTGAGATCTCTCGGGGTGCGGGGGCTCATCCCGCCGAGAAGCCTAGAAGCGATTCGCCGATCAGGTTCGTCGCCTGGTCGACGTGGTCGGAATCGATCACCAGCGGCGGCAGCAACCGCAGCGTGTCGGGCCGCGGCACGTTGACGACGAGGCCGCGCTCCAGCAGGTCGGCGCCGACCGCGGCGGCGTCGATCCCCTCCTCGAGGCCGACCCCGACCATGAGGCCCCGCCCGCGCGTCTCGCGCACGCCCTCGAGGCCGTCGAGGTGCTCGCAGAGATAGGCGCCAAGCTCGCGCACGTGGCGCAGCAGCACCGGGTCGTCGACCAGGTCGAGAACGGTCAGGGCGGCGACGGTAGCGACCGGACCGCCGGCAAAGGTCGAGCCGTGGTCGCCGGGCTCGAGCAGGTCGGCCGCCTCGGGGCCGGTGACGCAGGCGCCGATCGGCACACCGTTGCCGAGCGCCTTCGCGCTGGTCAGCACGTCGGGGCGCACCGGCGTCTGCTCATAGGCCCAGAGCGAGCCGGTGCGGCCAAGGCCCGCCTGGATTTCGTCGAGGATCAGCAGCGCGCCGGTCTCGTCGCAGGCTTGTCGGGCGGCAAGCAGCGCCTCCTCGCTGGTCGGGACCACCCCGGCCTCGCCCTGGATCACCTCGATCAGCACCGCCGCCGTGTTCTCCCCCACCGCGTCGCGCAGCGCCGCGGCGTCGTTGTGGGGGACAGCGCGGAACCCAGGCAGCATCGGCCCCAGCGCCTCGTTCGCGGCGAGCCCGGGGGTGGCGGAGAGGGCGCCGTAGCTGCGGCCGTGGAAGTCGTTCTCGAAGCTGACGATCACCGGCGCGGCAACGCCGCGCCGGTGGGCGTGCTTGCGGGCGACCTTGATCGCGCACTCGTTCGCCTCAGTTCCGGAGTTGGCGAAGAAGACGCGACCGCCGAGGCTCGACTCGGAGAGGCGCTCGGCGAGCCGCGCCATCGGCTCGGTGTAGAAGAGGTTGGAGACGTGCATCAGCTGCTCGGCCTGATCGCGCACCGCCTTCACTACCTCCGGGTGGCAGTGACCGAGCGAGCAGACCGAGATCCCGGTGAGGAAGTCGAGGTAGCGCTTGCCCTCGGCGTCCCAGAGCAGCGGCCCCTCGCCGCGGACGAAGTCGACCGGGGCGCGCTTGTAGGTGCGCATTAGGTAGCGCTCCTCCAGCGCCTTGGTCTCGGCGAAGCCGATCTCCTGCGTCGCCTCGCTCATGGGGTGACCATGGTGCCGATGCCGGCGTCGGTGAAGAGCTCGAGCAAAAGGCTGTGAGGGACGCGGCCGTCGATGATGTGGGCGGACTGGGCGCCGCCGCGGATCGCGTCGGCGCAGGCGGCCAGCTTCGGCCGCATCCCCCCCTCCAGGCTCGGCAGCTTCTCGTCGACCTCGGCCACGGTCGCCCGCGAGATCAGCGAGCCCTCGTCGGCGGGATCGGCGAGCCAGCCCTCGACGTCGGTGAGGAAGATCGCCTTGTGGGCGCCGAGGGCGGCGGCGACCTTGCCAGCGGCCTCGTCGGCGTTGACGTTGTAGGACTGGCCGGCGCGGTCGGAGGCCGAGGAGGCGATCACCGGGATGTAGTCGGCGGCGATGTGGTTGAGGACGTCGACGTCGACCCGCTCGATCGCGCCGACGAAGCCGACCTGCTCGGCGTTGGCGACCGGCGAGACCTCAAACAGGGTCCCGTCCTCGCCCGAGAGCCCGACGGCCGGCTGGCCGTGACGGTTGAGGCGCTGGACGATTTCCGAGTTGAGCTTGCCGACCAGGACCATCTTCGCCACCTCGACCGTCTCCGCGTCGGAGACCCGCAGGCCCTCATGGAAGCGGACCTCGAGGTCGAGCCGATCCATGTAGCGGGTGATCTCGGGGCCACCGCCGTGGACGATCACCGGGTTGAGACCGACGTACTTGAGTAGGACGACGTCGGTCGCGAAGGCTTCCCGCAGCTCGTCGTCGAGCATCGCCGCACCGCCATACTTGATTACCACGGTGCGGCCGTGGAACTCGCGGATGTAGGGGAGCGCCTCGAGGAGGGTGGCGACGCTGCCGCTGTCGTATCGAGTGTTGTTGGTGACGTCACTCACGTCGTGTATTCCGCGTTGAGCTTTACGTAGTCGTAGCCGAGGTCGGAGAACCAGACGTGGGCGGCGTGCTCGCCTCGGTCGAGGCGCAGGCCGATCTCGGCCTCCGGAAGGTCCGCCCCGAGCTCGGCGGCGTCGATGTTCTCGGCGCCGAGCTCCTCCAAGTCCTCGCCGGCCAGGGCAGCGCCGGCGGCCTGGGCGATCCGGCCCCAGTTGGGGTCGCGGCCGAAGAGCGCCGTCTTCACCAGCGGCGAGTTGGCGATCGCGCGGGTGACCCGCTCGGCCTCGGCGGCGCTGGCGGCGCCGGTGACTTCGACGCGGGCAGTGCGGACGGCGCCCTCGCCATCGCGGACGATCTCGATCGCGAGCTGCTTCAGCACCGCCTCCAGCAGACCCTCAGGCAGCGGTTTGCCGGCGGTGCCGGAAGCCTGCAGCAGGACCGTGTCGTTGGTGCTCATCTGACCGTCGACGGTGATCCGGTTGAAGGAGGCGTCGACCGCCTCACGCAGCAGCGCATCGGCGTCCTCGACGACGGCGTCGGTCTGGACGAAGCAGAGCATCGTCGCCATGTTCGGCTCGATCATCCCCGCCCCCTTCGCCTGGGCGGAAAGCGTCACGCCGCCGGCGCGCAGGGTGCAGCTCTTCGGCCAGCGATCGGTGGTGAGGATCGCGTTGGAGAAGGCGGTGCCGCCGTCAGCAGCAAGAGCGCCGGCGGCCTCGGCGATGCCGCCCAGCACCGCCTCGATCGGCAGCGGCACGCCAATCGTGCCGGTCTCGGCGACCGCTACCTGCTCGGTTGCGAGGCCCAGCTGCTTGGCCGCCTCTTCGGACATCGCCAGCGCATCGGCGAAGCCCTGCTCGCCGGTCTCAGCGTTGGCGTTACCGCTGTTGACGACCGCAGCGCGGACCTGACCGCGGTCGACCACCTGGCGGCAGACCCGGATCGGCGCCGCCGCCGAGGCATTGCGGGTCAGCAGCAGCGAGGAGGTCACGTCCTCGGCGTCGCAGACGAGCAGCCCGACGTCGGTGCGCCCGCCGCCCTTGAGTCCGCAGTGAGCACCGCCGGCGCGAAAGCCTGGGGCAAGCTGGGCGGGATCGAGTTCCTCGACGCCGGCCGGGGCATCCACCCAGCGCGACCTAAAGAAGGAGGTCTGCGACGGCGCGTTCACACCAACCCCTCCGTCTCATCGAGTCCCAGCATCAGGTTGAGGTTTTGCACGCCCTGGCTCGAGGCGCCCTTCCAGATGTTGTCGATCGCGGCGAAGGCCATCACCCTCCCCCGCTCCTCGACGGTGACGTAGACGTGGCACTCGTTGGTGTCGCGGACCGCGCGCAGGTTCGGTGGCCCGTCGAGGACGTGGACGAAGGGCTCATCGGCGTAACGACGCACATAGAGGTCGCGGATCGCCTCCACCGAGGTCGGCTCGCTGAGCGCGGCGAAGCAGGTCGCGAGCTCGCCCTGGTCGAGCGGCAGCAGGTGCGGCACGAAGGTGACCG
>DASSNA010000319.1:0-2686 GCA_035688445.1 Solirubrobacterales bacterium
TACCAAGCCGCGGCCGCCGTGGCTAGACCACACCACCCGCCGACTTCGATCAGGCCTTCGCTTTCGTTGGCGTTGCCGATCCCGAGCAGGAAGAAGGTCGCGGCAAGCAGAGCGAAGACGAGCGCGATCGCCGCCGTCGTCCGCAATGAGGCGACGAACATGTAGGTGGTGAAGATTCCCCAGGCGATCAGGTAGAGCCCGAGCGCCGAACCGAGGTGTTCAGCCGGAATTTTGTCGGCGAAGAACGAGACCAACACCCAGAACGAGATCCAGAAGGCCCCGAATGAGGTGAAGGCGACCGCACCGAAGGTGTTGCCGGTGCGGAACTCCCACATCCCGGCGAGGATCTGGGCGATCCCGCCGTAGGCGAGGGCGAGGCCGAGCACGACCGGCTCGCCGGCATGGCTGACCAGGTTGGCGTTGAACATGCTGAGGACGAAGGTGGTGAGGGCGAAGGCGGCCAAGCCCAATGGCCCCGGATCCGCCGGCGCCCAGCCCGGCGTCGGTTCCGATGCGGGTTCGCGCCTGGGCTCGCGCTCCACTGCGTCGCGCCCCGGTACCTCGTGCCTCGCAACAGCGTGCGACTCCATGAATGCCTCCTATCCGTAGCGCCCCCCAGCGCAGGCCCCTTCCGAGGACCGTTTTCTAAATACCCGCGGCCGAGGCGAGAAATCACCGCTGGGGTGACAGATCGCGTAAGGATCTAAAGGGCGAAAACGAGGGTGAAGAAGAGGCCGGCGACGATGCAGTAGACGCCGAACGGGGTGAGGCGGTTGGTCTCGAAGAAGCGCAGCAGGAACCGGACCGCGAGCCAGGTGGTGAAGGCGGCGGCGATCGCCCCGACCAGCGCCTGCCCGCGGACGCCGTCGCCGGCGGAACCGAGCAGGTCGGGGAGCTTGAGGACGCCGGCGGCGCCGATTATCGGGGTCGCCAGGAGGAAGGCGTAGCGGGCAGCGTCCTCGTTGGAGAGGCCGGTGAGGAGGCCGCCGCCCATCGTCACCCCCGAGCGGGAGATGCCGGGAATCAGCGCCGCCGCCTGCGCGGTGCCGATCGCGAAGGCCTGTTTGAAGCTCATCCGCGCGATCCGCGGGTCAGCGTCACCCTCATAGTCGCCGCGCTGTGGCGGCCGTCGCCGCAGGCTCTCGAAGACGAGCAACAGGACCCCGTTGATGGTGAGGAAGATCGCCGCCGAGGTCGGCGAGGCAAACAGGGTGCGCAGCTTGTGCTCGAGGGCAAGGCCGAGGATGCCGGCCGGGATCGTGCCGACGACGATCACCCAGGCAAGGCGGGCGTCGGTGTCCTGCGTCGTCGCCTGCCCGCGCAGCGAGCGGACGAAGCCGTGGACGATCCGCTTCCAGTCCTCCCAGAAGAAGACGAAGAGGACGAGCGCGGTCGCGCAGTGGGTGGCGACGAGGAAGGAGAGGAAGAAGTCATCGTTCTGGTGGATGTTCCAGCCCAGCAGCGAGGGCAGGATCACCGCGTGGCCGAGGCTGGAGATCGGGAATGGCTCGGCGATCCCTTGCAGAGCACCCAGGACGATCGCCTGAAAGTAGGAAATCGGTTCCAAGCAGGCGCCAGCCTATTCGACCGGCGTGACGTGGTTGTTAATAGCCAGCCGGGTGGCGGGCGACAAAGCCTTCGGGCGAGTCGACCCAGGGGTCGTGCCAGCGCGGGCCGGGGCCGCCGACGGTGTCGAAGGCGATGCCGGCGATCACCATCCAGGCGTGTTCGGCGTTGGCGTAGACGGTGATCCACTGGCCCGGGCCTGGTTCGCCCCAGGTCTCGAGGCCGGTCGAGTCGAGCGGGCTTTCGAGGAAGCCGCCGCCGTGCAGGGCGAAGCTGACCGCGCCCGAGCAGTCGTACCCTTCCGATTCGAAGGAGCCGTGGCCGCCGCCCCAGATGTAGGGGGTGGTGGCGATCGAGTTGGCGGCGGAGATCGCGTCCTTGACCGCCTGCGGCGCCGAGGCGGGCGCGCTGGCTTCGCTTTCGTTGATTACCTGCGCTTCCTGGCCGGGGTTGAGCGGTGCCGGCATCAGGCCGGTGGTCGCATCGCCGCCTTCGGAGGCGACCTGTTCGGAGATCGCGGCGAGGTTGTTGCCGAGCGCTTCTTCGCGCGACTCCAGCGCTTCCAGTGCTTCCTGCCGCTGCGCCTGCGCCGCCTTCAGTTCGGCGAAGCGGGCCTCGGCTTCCTGGCGGGCGGCAGCGACTTCGCGCTCCATTGCCGCGACCTGGTCGCGCGCTTCTTCGATTTCGGCGCGGTGCTTGGCCAGCCGCTCGACCGCGGCGGTGACCTCTTCGCGCAGCGTCTTCACCCGTTCGACGACCGAGTCGTCATAGCTCTGGATTCGGCTCAGGTATTCGGTCTGGGCCGCCATGTCGGAGAAGTTTTCGGATTCGAGGACGGCGTTAATGACGTCCGGAGAGCCGGCCTCGTAGATCGCGACCAGGCGCTCGCGCAGGATCCCCAGCGCCCGCTGCAGCCGCGCCCGCACCCGTTCCAGGTGCGCTTCTTCGGCTTCAAGTGCTGCGGTGGCCTTGTCCAGCTCGGCTTGCTTTTCGGCCAGTTCGGCCTCGACCGCGGCCTGCTTGCGCCGCAGTTCGGAGACTTCGCCGAGCATCGAGTCGATTTCCCGGTTCTGTTCGGCAATCGATTCCGAGAGCGCGGCGGAGTGGTTGCGCACGCCGT
>DASSNA010000329.1:0-8292 GCA_035688445.1 Solirubrobacterales bacterium
ACCTACAACGTCACCTCCCCGAACGCCGCGATGACCGCCAGCATCCAGCCGCCTGTACTGGCCTGGGCGTGGCGGATCGCCGTCGGCGACCCGGCCGAGAACCCGGCGATCGCCAGGCACTACGACTGGCTGGCCGCCAACCGCGACCTCGACGGCGATGGGTTGATCTGGATCGTCCAGCCCGACGAGTCCGGGCTCGACGCCTCGCCCAAGTTCGAACCGGTCTGGGGCCGGCGCTCGAACGGGCGCCTGCTCTTCCCGCTGCTGGTACGCCGCGCCCGCCAGCTCGACTGGGACGCGCGCCGCATGCGCGATGCGGGCGAGCCGGTTCTCTGCGAGGTGCTCGTCAACACCCTCTGGTCGCTCTCGCTGCAGGCGGCGGGGCGGCCCTCGGCGACGCTGGCCATGGTCGAGCGGCTCTGGGACGAGCGTCGCGGCCTCTTCTTCGACGAGGCCCAGCCCGGCGACCTCCGGCCCCAGGTCGTCACCTGGGCCTCGCTGGCGCCGCTGGCGCTGCCGGACCTGCCGGAAGAGATCGGGCGACAGCTAGTCGAGGAGCACCTGCTGAGCGAGCACGAGTTCTGGACGCCGGTGGCACCGCCCTCGGTTGCAGTCCGCGAGCGCGATTACGAACCGAAGGAACGCCGGGGCCCAATCCGCCACTACTGGCGGGGCCCCACCTGGGTCAACTCGGCCTGGCTGGTCTGGCTCGGCCTGCGCCGCCTTGGCTACGAGGCGGAGGCGCAGCAGCTGGCCGACGGCGTCATCGGTGCTGCGGCACGCGAAGGGTTGCGCGAGTACTACGACCCGCGCGACGGCAAGGGCCAGGGCGCCAAGGACTTTGCCTGGTCGGCGCTGGCAGCTGAGTTAGCCGACCCGCAGCCGGGCTATTTGTAGCGGTAGGTGATGCGACCTCTGTCGAGGTCATACGGCGAAAGCTCGATCTTGACTCGGTCGCCGGGGAGGATGCGGATGTAGTGGCGGCGCATCTTGCCGGAGATGTGGCCGAGGACCTCGTGTCCGTTGTCCAGTTTGACCCGGAACATCGTGTTGGGGAGAGCCTCGGTGATCTCCCCCTCCATTTCGATCTTTTCCTCTTTGGCCATGCGCGCGGCAGCGTATCTAACGGCGCAGGTGTTCGAGCGCACCTGCACGGTCGGTCACTTCGCCTGCGTACTGCGCCGCCTCCAGCTCAGCCAGCGCCGAGCCGAGCTCCGGACCCGGCTCGATGCCAAGCTCGGCGGCGAGCTCGTCGCCCCGCAGCAACGGCTGTGGTGGGCCCTCGCGACGCCAGTCCAGGCCGGCGGCGATCATCTCGCGGGCCAGTTGCAGGTGCGCGGCGACCATCTCGGGGGCGGCGATCGGGCCGACGCCGCGGGCCGAGAGGCGATCGGCGACGGTGAGCAGGGTGACGTCGACGGCAACCGGTTCGGTCGCCCGCAGGTAGGCGTGGACGCGACGGGCCGAGAGCGGCATCTCCGGGATCATGAAACCGAGCCGGAGGTGATGCAGGGCAAGCGCCTGTAAGTGCTGGGTGAGGCGACGGCTGGCGCGCAGCCGCGCGCAGATGCCGCCGATGATTTCCGCCCCGACCTGGTCGTGGCCGCGGAAGCCGACGAAGCCGCTCTGTTCGCTCCTGGTGGCCGGCTTGCCGATGTCGTGGAAGAGGGCACCGAAGCGCAAGGCGGTGCGGCGGCTGGTCTCGTTGGCGAGCGGCTCTTCGAGGAGCGCCGCCACTTCCCCCGCCCGCTCACCGGCAAAGCGCTCGAGGTCCGCCTCGACTTCGAGCGTGTGCTCGAGCACAGCGAGGGTGTGGTCGTGGACGTCGAGGTGGTGGTTGGGGCCCTGCTCAACCCCGCGCAGCGTCTCCACCTCCGGCAGGACGACGCCGGTCAGCTCGAGCTCGTCGAGCAGGCGCAGGCCGCGGAGGGGACCAGGGCCGCCGAGCAGCTGGCGCAGCTCGGCCAGCTGCCGCTCACCGGCCGGATCGGCGGCATGGGCGGCGGCGGCGCGCGCCAGCACCACGGTCCGCGGCTCGATCTCGAGCTCCAGTTCGGCCGCTAGGCGCGCCGCCCGCAACAGCCGTAGCGGGTCGTCGCCGAAGCTCTGCTCGCTGACCGCGCGCAGCTGCTTGTCAGCGAGGTCGGCGAGGCCCGCGTAGGGGTCGATTGGCTCGCCGCCGCCGAGCGGCACGGCGACGGCGCCGATCGTGAAATCGCGTTCGGCGAGGTCCGCCTCGATCGTCCCGCCGCGCCGGACGGTGACATCGATCTGCCAGTCGCCGGTCCGGGAGCCGACACGCCAGGTGCCGAACTCGGCCGAGAGCTCGAAGGCGTGCGCATCGGCCTCCTTGGCGATCGCCCGCGCTGCGGCGCCGGGGTCTCCGGCGACGACGAGGTCGAGGTCGCTGACCTCACGGTCGAGGGCGGCATCGCGCACCGCGCCGCCAACGATCCAGGCGTGAGCCCCGCCTCCCAGGCCACGCCGGCTCGCGGCGACCACCGGGGCGGCCTCGAGCCGCTCGGTCGCGCTCATGCTGCCTGTCGGGGCACCCGCGGCGAGATCGCGCAGGTGACCTCGTAGTTGATCGTGTCGAGGCGGGCGGCGACCTCCTCGGCAAGGATCCGCTCCTCGCCTTGCCTGCCGATCAGCACCGCCTCGTCCCCGGGCTGTACGTCCGTCTCCGACCCAAGGTCGATCGTGATGTTGTCCATCGAGACGGTGCCAACTAGGGGACGGCGCTGGCCGCCGACGAGGACCTCGGCGTTGTTGGTGAGGGCACGGCGGACGCCGTCGCCGTAGCCGAGCGGGATCACGCCCACCCAGGTGTCGACCGGCGCCTTCCACTTGCGCCCGTAGCCCGCGCTAGTGCCGGCCGGGAAGCGCTTGACGTCGGCGACGTAGGAGCTCAGGGTCAGCGCCGGCTCGAGGCGCTGCTCGGCGGGGTCGCGCTGGAAAGGGTCGAGGCCGTAGATCGCCACCCCGCAGCGGGCCATGTCGTGGTGGGAGCGGCGGTCACGGAGAACGGCGGCGCTGTTGGCTGCGTGTGCGAGCACCTCCGGATGATCGCTTTTCACCGCCGCGGCCACCTCCTCGAAGCGGTCGAGCTGCTCATCGAAGTAGGCGGAGTCGAGTTCGTCGGCGGTCGCGAGGTGGGTCCAGATCCCGGCCAGCTTCAGGTCAGGGTCCTCGGCGCAGGCGCGGACCAGCTCCAGCACCTCCTGCGGGTCCGGGTTGCCGAGCCGGCCCATGCCGGTGTCGTACTTGACGTGGACGCGGGCTTTGTGCCCATGGGCCCGTGCTCGGTCGGCGGCGAGCCGCCGGAAGTCCTCGCGCCAGAGGGCAAGCTCCGAGCCGGCCGAGATCACGACATCGACCTCATCTGCGGTCAGCGCTCCCATCGTCAGCAGGGGCACGTGTTGAAAGCGGCGACCGACCTGCTCGGCCTCGGCCGCCGTCGCGACCGCGAGGTGAGTCGCTCCACCCTCCAGAGCCGCAGCGGCGCAGCCGTCGGCGCTGTGGCCATAGCCGTCAGCCTTGACCACCGCACAAAGCTCCGCCTCCCCCAGCTCCGACTTCAGCCGCGCACAGTTGGCGCGAACGGCGTCGTAGTCGATCCGGGCGACCGCCCGTTCCATAGCGCTACTCGCCGTCGACCAGGGCGGCGAGCGCGTCGGCCCTGGTGACCATGCCGGCGAGGTGCCCGTCGGCGTCCACGACGGGGAGGTGGTTGTGGTGCTCGTCGGCGATT
Organism: Solirubrobacterales bacterium; assembly: GCA_035688445.1. GTDB lineage: Bacteria > Actinomycetota > Thermoleophilia > Solirubrobacterales > 70-9 > VAYN01. The sequence continues at coordinate 3,752 of DASSNA010000329.1, forward strand.
TTCTTCGCCACCCGGTCGGCCGCGTCGTAGTCGTGGGCGACGATCGGGTCTGGCGTCATCAGCTCCGAGACTTTGGCGGCGAAGGCTTTTTCGAGCCGCTCCTCGAAGCCCTTCATCGAGCCGACGAAGACGATCCCGCCCATGATGTTGAGGTAGTGCGGCAGGTGCAGATCCGATTCCTCCTCGCTGAGGACGAGGTCGGACTCGCTGACGATGCCGACCACCTTGCGGTCGCCGTCGACGACCGGAATCGCCCCGAGGTCGGTCTTCGCCAGCAGGTCGATCGCCGTGCGGGCGTCGTCTTCGGGACCGACACTGGGGACGTCGCGGTCCATGATCTCTCCAGCCGTCTTCATTGGGGGCGAGGTTATTCGACCAGCCCGTCGCGACGTATCCCCGCCGCGATCGAGTCGATCACGTCGCCGGCGATCACCGACTCCGCTGCCCCCACCCGGGCGGCCGCGTCGAGACCGGCGCGGGCGTGGGCGACGACCGCCGCACAAGCTGCCGCGAAGGGCTCGAGGCCGCGGGCGAGCAGCGCCGCGGTAATCCCCGAGAGGACGTCGCCGCTGCCGGCGGTGGCGAGGGCCGGGGCGGAGATGACGTTGACGCCGACCCGCTCGCCGTCGGTGACGATCGTGTCGTCGCCCTTGAGGACGAGCACCGCCTGCGCAGCCCGTGCTGCCTCGCAGGCGCAGGCGAGGCGGTGGGCGTCGATCTCCGCGGAATCGCGCTCGAGCAAACGGCCGAGCTCGCCCGCGTGCGGAGTGAGGATCGTCGGGGCCTCACGCGCGGCAAGCTCGTCGAGGCGTCCCGCGAAAGCGTTCAAGCCATCGGCATCAAGCACGAGCGGCGCCTCGATCTTGGCGACCACTTCCCGCGCGAGTTCGAAGGAGCCGGGGTCCTTGCCGAGCCCTGGACCCACGATGCCGGCGGCGGCGCGCTCGAAAGTGCGCAGGACCGCCTTTTTCGAGGCCGGCACCAGGCAGCCATCGCCGCCGGGGCAGCCGACCGACATCACCTCGGGCTGAGCGAGCTCGAAGACCATCTCCAGGTCGGCGGGGACGGCGACGGTCGCGTAGCCGGCGCCGGCACGGATCGCCGCCAGCGAGGACAGCCGCACCGCCCCGGTGAGGCCGCGGGAGCCGCCGGCAATTGCCACCTGGCCGGAGGTGAACTTGGTCGAGTGGGGGCCGCGGCGCGGCGCCAGCGCCAGGACCGCGGGGTCGATCTCGCCCGCGACGGCGTCCTCGGGGGCGCCCACCGGAATCCCGATCGGGGCAACCCGCAGTTCGCCGGTGCACCCCTTGCCGGGCGCGATCCGCTGCCCCAGCTTGGCGGCGTGGAAGCTGACGGTTATGTCGGCCAACACGGCTTCGCCAGCTTCCCCGGCGACCTCGCCACTGGAGGCGTCGACCCCGGAGGCGATGTCGCAAGCGACAACCGGGGCACCGCAGGAATTGATCGCCCTGATCGCCGCCGCAACCGGCTCCCGCGGCGCCCCTTCGAAGCCGGTCCCGAAGATCGCATCGACGACGGCACCCGAGTCGCGCAGCCGCTCCGCTAGATCACCCTCGACTAGCTCGCCGCCAAAGCGCTCGAAGTTCGCCGCCGCATCCCCCCGCAGTTCCTCCCCCGACCAGAGCAGCACCGCCTCCACCTCAAACCCCATCCCCCGCAACAGCCGCGCCGCGACGAACCCGTCGCCACCATTGTTGCCCTTCCCGCAAACCACCCGCACCGGCCCCTCCGGCGCCAGCTCCGCCACAGCCTCAGCCACCGCCCGCCCGGCGGCCTCCATCAGCTCCAGCGAAGGAACCCCCCGCTCCTCAATCGCCCAGCGATCAACCCCCCGCATCCCCTCAGCGTCATAAAGCGGCCTCAGCCAGGGCTCCATCCGTCCAAGCCTAAGGCGTCTTGTACTGCGTGTGGTGGGGGAGACCGGGTGACCCCCTGAACGTTTTGCGCCTCTGGCCTGAAACCAATCTCGGTCAGCTGAAGGCGACCCTGCCAGCAGGCGAGTGAAGGGGGTTACCCGGGCTCCCGTACCGAGTGCGCTTTGTCTTGCAGCGCTACTTGCCGACGCCGACGATCAGCTTGGCAACGGTGAGGTTGCCGGAGGCTTCGGAGCCCAGGGCCAGGTAGTCGATCTTCGCCAGGTACTTCTTCGCTTCGCGGAAGCCTTCGTCGCCGGACGGGATCAGGGCCGAGGCGAGGTTCAGGGCGGACGGGCCGTCGACGAAGCCGCTGATCGGGGTGCCGCCGAGGGCGCTAACGCCTTCCTTATAGGCGGGAGATTCGGAGAGGGTTTCGCCGTTTTCCTGCAGGGCAGCGAGGGCAGGCACCCGCCCGTAGCCGATCGCGATCCGGCTGCCTTTAGCGACGACCACGATCGGTTGGCTGCCCAGTTCGGAGCTGCGGACGGAGAAGCCGATGGCTTCGCCGCTGATCGCGGTGACGCCGGGGGTGCCACTGGCGCGCAGGAAGAGGCCGAGGTTGGAGACCGTGTTCTTGGCCTGCTGGTCGTTTTCGGCGTCGAGGACAAGGGCACCGCCGAGGCTGCGCTTGCTGTTGCCGCTAACGAAGAGGCCGACGTCGCCGATTGAGGAGGCGATCGATTCGAGGTCGATGCCTTCCTGCTTCAGCGCTTTCTTTAGCGCGTGCGGCGGCACCTTCCCGGGAATTCCCTTTTCATCGAGCTGGTCGATCCCTTCGCTGAAGCGCTTGCCAAATTCCGGCGAGGCGAGGGCGCCGACCGAGCTCTTCGGCAGCGAGCCGAGCATCTCGGAGGCGTCACCCGACGGCGGATTTTCGCCGCTGACGTCGGTGCTGAGGTCGATCTCCAACTGGTCCGAACCGGGGATCAAGCTGGCGACGGCGGTCGCTTGCTTCGGTTCGATCCCGACCGCATCGAGGAAAAGCTGCGTTTCGGAGTCGATTTCGTTGCCCGATTCCTGGATCAGACCGCCGATGTCGACGTAGACGTCGGCGGCGCTGTCGCTGGGGACGTTGGCGACCGCGTCGGTGTAGGAGCTTTGTTCAGCCAGCGATTCGCCGTTAGAAGCAGAAACGACTTCCTTGAAGATTTCTTCGTCTTCTGCCAGCACGATCAGGTCTTCGACGACGCCGACGGTGTCGCCGTCTTCGCTGACCTCAAATTCGACCCCTTCGTAGGAGCCGTTCTTGACTTCTTCCTTCGCGGTCTTGATGCGGTTCTGGACGAAGTCTTCGGCCGCACCCACATCGGTTACCTGGGCGGCGAAGGCAAAGCCGCTGAAATCGCCGTCTTCATAGTTCGGGTAGATGTAGCCGGCTCGCTTGCCGAGCCAGGGTTCGACTTCCTTTTCGAAGTCGAATTCTTCGCCTTCTTCAGTGGCCGATTCTTCGAGCTGAGAGACGATCAGACCGCCAACGTCGCTGACCCCGGCGATCTTCTGCGCCAGCCCTTCGATGTTCGCCTTCGCTTCCCCTTCGGGACGAATCGTCAGTTCGATGAAGAGCGGCGTGTTCGACGGAGCGATCGAGGCGGGATCGGTGCTGTCGCTACTTTCGCCACTGCCACCACCGCAGCCAGCAACCAGGAGGGCGGCGAGGACCGCGAGAAGCGCTGGGAAGACGAGGCGGAGCTTCACGGGCCGGGCATCCTAGCGGCCCCTATGCACAACTTCACTCGACCGTGACCGTCTTGGCCAGATTACGGGGCTGGTCGACGTTGAGGCCGCGGTTGCGGGCAATGTCGTAGGCGAGCAACTGCAGCGGCAGGATCGCGACGATCGGCTGCAGGATCCAGTCGGTCGCGGCAACCTCGATCGTCTCGTCGGCGACCTCGCCGGCGCGCACCTCCCCGGCGGTCGCGATCGCGATCGTCTGGGCGCCGCGGGCCCGCACCTCCTCGACGTTGGAGAGGACCTTCTCCAGTATCGGGCTCTCGGTGGCGACACAGATCACCGGCGTCGACTCGTCGAGCAGCGCAATTGGACCGTGCTTCATCTCCCCGGCGGCGTAGGCGTCGGTCGGGATGTAGCTGATCTCCTTCAGCTTCAGCGCCCCCTCGAGGCAGACCGGGAGGCCGATGTGGCGACCGAGATAGAGGAAGAATTCCTGGTCGCTGTGGGCGGCGGCGACCGCCTTGGCCGGCGCTTCGGTCGCGGCCAACGTCTCCTCCATTTTTGAGGGCAGCCCCTTCATCTCCCCCACCAACTCGGCCAGCCGCTGCGGTGACAACGTCCCGCGCAACTCGGCCAGCCGCAATCCCAGCAGGTACATCGCCGCCACCTGAGCGACGAAGGTCTTGGTCGCGGCGACGCTGATCTCCATCCCGGCGCGGATGTAGAGGACGGCGTCCGCATCGCGGGTCGCCTGGCTGCCCATGATGTTGGTGATCGCCAGCACGGTCGCGCCCTTTTCGCGGGCCAGCCGCATCGCCGCCAGGGTGTCGGCGGTCTCGCCCGACTGGGTCATGCCGATCACCAGGTCCTCCGGGCCGACGACCGGGTTACGATAGCGGTACTCGGAGGCGACGTCCATCTCCACCGGCACCC
>DASSNA010000342.1:0-6849 GCA_035688445.1 Solirubrobacterales bacterium
CCGTCCGCGGCGGCGCGTGGGTCGTCGCTCAGCTTCACCCCGTGTCCCTCCTCCAGCCGGTAGCCGGGCGGGGCCGCGACCACCACTTCGACCCCAGCGAGCTCGCCGAGGATCGCCAGCGAGCGGGCGACGTTGTTGCCGTCGCCGACGTAGGCGAGCCGCAGCCCCTGGGTCTCGCCGAAGCGCTCGCGCAGGGTCAGCAGGTCGGCGATCGCCTGGCAGGGGTGGTGCAGCGGGGTCAGCCCGTTGACCACCGGCACCTCGGCCGCCTCGGCTAGCCCAGCGACGGTCTCGTGCGAGCCGGAACGGATCACGATCGCGTCGACGAAGCGGGACAGGACCCGGGCGGTGTCGCCGATCGACTCGCCGCGGGAGAGCTGCATTTCGTCTCCGCGCAGCATGACCGGGTGCGCCCCCAGCTCGGCGACGCCGACCTCGAAGCTGATCCGCGTCCGGGTCGAGGGTCGCTCGAAGAGGAGGGCGACGCTGCGCCCGGCCAGCGCGTCGGCGCCGAGCCGCTCGCCGCGGCCCGCTTTCAGCTCGGCCGCGCGGTCGAGCAGCTTGCCGAGCTCGAAGGCGCCGAGCTCTTCACCGGTAAGGAAGTCACGCTTCAAGCTGCCGGATACTAGTGCCGTGTCGCTAGGCAAGATGGAGTTCACGGTGCTGGCCTGGAACCTCTTCCACGGGCGGGACTTCCCGCCCGACCCGGCGCTGCGCACCTGGCGCTCGCGGTTGCTGCGCCTTGACGAGCGCAACCAGACCCATGTCCAGGTCAACCGCGACCTCACCCGCGAGTTCGCGACGCTGCTGGCGAGCGCCGAGTGGGACGTGGTGCTGCTGCAGGAGTGCCCGCCGCGCTTCGCCGAGCCGCTAGCGGCGGCCTGCGGCGCCGAGTGGCAGCGGGCGCTCACCTCGCGCAACGGCTTCGGCCCGCTGCGGGGGCTGCTGGCGCGGCAGAACCCCGACCTGATGGCCTCCGGCGAGGGCGGCTCCAACCTGACCCTGGTACGGGTGCCGGGGAAGCTCGGTGGGATCGCCGAGCGGCGGGAGATCGCGATCCACGAGGGCGAGCCCGAGCGCCGCTCGATGGCCTTCGTCCGCACCGCCTCCGGCGTCTGCCTCGCCAACCTGCACGCGACCAACGACTGGCCGCAGCTGGCGATCGAGGACGTGCTGCTAGCGGCGCGGGCGGCGAGCGATTGGGCCGGCGAGTCGCCGCTGGTCTTCGGCGGCGACCTCAACCTCCGCCCCGCCCAGCAGCCGCACCTGTTCGAGCGGCTGCGCGAGGAGTTCGGACTGGCGGGGCCGACCACCGCGCCCGATGCGATCGACCACGTCCTCTGCCGCGGGCTCGAGGTGCTGGAGCCGCCGGCGCAATGGCCGCCGGAGAAACGCGAGCTGCCCCTCGAAGGGCGGGCGCTGCGCCTCTCCGACCACGCGCCAGTGCAGGCGCGTTTCGGTTTTGCCAAGCCGGGCAACCACCGGAACTGAGATAGTCGGGCTCCACCCTGCGGGTCAACCAAAATCGGAGGCAGATAGATGGCTGACAAAAAAGCCGGCGGCAAATCGAAAAAAGCGAAAGCCGCCGCGAAATCGAAATCGTCGAAAGCGGCGAAATCGACCAAAGCGAAATCGAAAGCCAAAGGCAAAGCCAAAGCTAAAAAAGCGGCGTCGAAAGCATCGTCAAAAAAATCAGCCGCGAAATCTTCGTCGAAAAAAGGCGCGAAAAAAGCTTCGAAACGCAAAGCCTCCAGCAAACCGACGAGCGGCCTTGACAAGAGCGTCGCCCAGTTCCGCGAGAGCCTCGAGCAGAGCGTGACTCTGAGCCGCGACCGCATCCAGGACGTCGTCGACGACGCCGTCAAACGCGGCCGGATGACCCGCACCGACGCCGAGAAAATGCTCTCCGAACTGGTCAAACGGGGCAAAAAACAGCGCGACTCGCTAATCAAAGAACTCGAACGGCTGGTCAAACAAGCGCGCAAAGCGCTGCCGTAGGTGGAGGGAGCCGCCGGCACCGGAACGACTGCTCGGGCTCCCCGCCGCGGGGAGCAGCTCGAGCTTGAAATCGACTCCCTCGCTTTCGGCGGGCGGGGGGTCGCCCGGGCCGGCGGCTTCGTCGTCTTCGTCGCCGGGGCGCTGCCCGGCGATCTCGTCCGCGCCGAAGTCACCAAGGCAAGAAGCGCTTTGCCGAGGCGCGGACGGTGGAGGTGGTGCGCCCAGCAGCGGACCGCCTGCCCGACCGCTGCGTCCACGGCGGCGAGCCCTGCCCCGGTGCGCCCTGGCAGGGCCTGCCCTATGAGCAGCAGCTCGCCTGCAAGCAGGAGCAGGTCGCCGAGGCGCTGGGGCGGATCGGCGGCCTCGAGGGCTTCGAGCTGGAGGAGATCGTGCCGGCGGCGGAGCAGTGGCGCTACCGCAACAAGCTCGAATACTCCTTCGGCGAGGGCGAGGACGGTGAGCCGACGCTCGGCTTCCACGCCCGCGGCCGCTGGGACCTGATCGTCGACGTCGAGGATTGCCACCTCGCCTCCGAGGCGGGGAACGAGGCGCGCAACGCGGTGCGCGAGTGGGCGCGCGCCGAAGCGGTGCCGGCCTACGACGCCCGCGCCCGCCGCGGCGTTCTCCGCAACCTCGCCGTGCGCGAGGGCCGGCGCACCGGCCAGATCCAGACCCGCCTGGTGACGACCAAGTCGCGCTTCCCTCGCCCGCCGGTCGACCTGCACACGATCGTCGAGGGCGACGCCGGCAGCAGCGACGGCCCGACCGGCGCGCTCGGCGAGGAGCGGCTGCGCGAGGAGCTCTGCGGCCTGCGGCTGGAGATGTCCCACGGCGCCTTCTTCCAGACCAACACCGAGATGGCCGAGCGCCTGTATGCGGTCGCCGCTGAGTTCGCCGGGCTGCAGGGGCGCGAGCGCGTCTTCGACCTCTTCTGCGGCATCGGCACGATCGGGCTAACGATGGCGCGCCAGGCGGGCGAGGTCTGGGGCCTGGAGATCGTCCCCGAGGCGATTGCCGACGCCGAGCGCAACGCAAAGGCGAACAAGATCGAGAACGCGCACTTCATGGCCGCCAACGCCCGCACCGGCGTGCGGCCGCTACTGGAGAAGGCGGGTAAACCCGACGTGGTGATCGTCGACCCGCCGCGGGCCGGGCTCTCGCAGAAAATCGTCCGCCGGGTGATCGAGTGCGAGGCCGAGCGGATCGTCTACGTCTCCTGCAACCCGACCACGCTCGCCCCCAACGCCGCCCAGCTGGGAGAGGCCGGCTATAAGTTGACGCGCGTGAGGCCCGTCGACATGTTCCCCCAGACCCCGCACATCGAGTGCGTCGCGCTTTTCGAGAAGTCCGCGGCGAGTAAGGCTTCCTGACGATGGGGCGCGCATTTGGAGTAGCGGCGGGGCTGGACCCGGAGGTGGCGCGTCCGCTGGCGTCTCGCTGCGCCGAGCTCGGCTACGAGTCGATGTGGTCGAACGACCACCCCGGCGCGAAAGGACTGGCGACGCTGGCCGAGTTCGCCGCCGCGGCGCCAGATGTCGATCTCGGCGTCGCCGTGATCGCCCTCGACCGCACCCCGCCCGAGCAGATCGCCGCCGACGTCGCGGAGTTCGGAATCGACACCACCAAGCTCTGGCTCGGCGTCGGCGCCGGCTTCACGAAGAAACCGTTGACGGCGATGCGCGAGGCGCTGCCGGAGATGCGTGAGCGCTTGCCCGGGGTGAAACTCGTCCTCGCCGCGATGGGCCCGAAGATGTGCGAACTCGCCGGCAGCTCCTACGACGGCGTCTTCTTCAACTGGATGACCCCTGACTTCGCCGCCGGCGCCCGCGAGAAGGTCGAAGCCGGCGCCACCGCGGCTGGCCGTGAGGCACCACCGGTCTTCGGCTACGTCCGCACCGCCGTCGGCCCCGACGCCGCCGAGCGCCTGGCCAAGGAGGAGTCCTTCTACCGCGACCTCCACAAGGGCTACCGCGACCACTTCGACCGCCTCGGCGAGCCCGAGGGCACCGTCGGCGTCGCTGCTCCCACCGCGACGGCAGCCCAAGACGCCCTAGCTGCCTACCGCGCCCTCGACACCGTCGTAGTGCGCGGCTTGGCCTCGGCGAAGGTCGAGCCAATGACCGCCCTCGCCGAGGCCGCCGCTCCCGCAGCGGACTAGTTTCCCGAGCTCAACATTCCAGAGTGGTTGAGTTGAGGACAACAATGGGGTCGAAAGATGCCACCGAGAAATGACCTTCGATCCCTTTTTTCAAGCATTGGATTGATTCTTCGCAGCTTTTCCCTTTTTCCAAGGTCACGTTATTGCAGACTTTGGCCATTTCAAAGCCTTCTTTAGGATCAAGGCCAACTCCTATGTTTTTGATGGTCACTCCACTGGAGTTGGTGATTTTCACTACTTTGCCAACTTTCACTTCGGCGAATTCAAGCGGGTCAGGCTTGAGCGTTAGGTCGTCCAATTCATCCACATAAAGCGGTTTCGGGCTGGTGGCTTCGTAGGTTGCTTCCCACGACGCCGTCGCCGAGCAGAGGCCGCTTGTCGTCAAGTGAGGGATCGTCGCTTTGGCGCTGAGTTTGGCCGGATTACCCCCTGAGAGGATGCCCAGGTCAGTTTTTTCGGTCACGTAGAAGCAATGCACGGTTCCGAAGATCGTGCTGCAGTTGACTGTGACTTCGGCGCCGTTCTCTGTAACTGTGCCGTTGTTGCTTCCGCTGATCCAGTGAATTTCGAGAGTTCCCTTTTTCAGCACTTTGACTTCGCAGTTGCATTCTTCGAAGGTCAGCGCTTCGACCGATCCTTTGATTGATTCCGTTGCGTCGCCACCATTTTCAGGTTTGCCCGCCACCGTCGATTTGCTGCATTCGACGGTTTTGAATTCAGTTTTCAGAACCGCTTTCGTGCCCGTGGACAAACTCGATTTGATTTCGGTCCCAGACGGGTAGTTTTCGCTGCAGATCGACGTGCTTCCGTTGTTCTTGCAGAGGACGCTCGCCGTGGCCGCTCCGGCCCCAGCGAGCGCCATCAGCGCTGCGGCCACGCAAACGGGGAGGCCGGGGGTCTTGACGTACTTCATGCCATTTCTCCTTCCCCCTGCGCCGGAGGCGCCAGAAGTGTTAGAGCTGACAGAGCTCTGGGCGAAAGAGCCCTGTCAGCAAGCGCAGCCTAGTTCAGTGATGAGGTATCGCTGGCGACCACTTTTCCTTTTCTGGATCCCTCAACTTTCAGAGTTGAGTGAGAATAGGTTGGTTTTCCCGTCACGTAAATAGCGCATGAGCCAAGGATGTTCAGCGTTTTACCCAAGCATCCATTCGGATCGGTGACTTCATATTGGGTGCCGTAATACCAAGCGGTGATTTCGAAGCTCGAAAAGCCTACGTTTTTGATTACGAATTCCCGTGAATACCATGCAGTCCATTTTTCAGAGTCTGGCGTGAGGTTGAGTGAAGCTCCTTCTTCGCCCCCTTCAGTAGCTACATTCAACGTGTCTGGGTTGTCGATTTTGTACTTCGCATCCCAGCTGGCTTTTTCAGCGCAGAGGGCACTTGTGCTCAGGCGCGGAATGTTTTTGCCTTCGATGTCCATTGTGGCTGTACTACCGGTGGTACTGCTGCCTGTGAGGGTGCCGAGAGAGGTGGTGCTAGTTTTGTAAATGCAGTGCACAGCTCCGAAGATCGTGCTGCACTGCGCTGTAACTTCGGCCCCACTCGACGATACCGAGCCATTGGGCCCCGAACCGCTGACGGCAATCGCGAGGGTTCCACCGGCGAGCGTTTTGACTTCGCAGTTACAGCCACTCCAGGTCAGGCTTTCGACTTTGCCTTCGACCGCGGTGCCAGATTCGTTCGTGGTTTTTCCTGAAACTGTGGACCCGGTGCATTCGATGTTGAGGAATGACGTTGTCAGGATCACCGTACCCTCGTTTTCCGCGTGAATGGCGGTACCAGTCGACAGAACCCCTCCACCTCCTCCGGTAAGAACGGTTGCCGAAGCCGATCCACTCCCCATCAATGCAAGCAGGGCAGCGGTCACCGCGGCGACGAGGCCAAGTGTCTTGACGTACTTCATGAGAACTTCTCCTTGCTCCGGCGTGGGATATGCCGGATTGACTCTCCCCACCCTTGTCCTACCACTCAGAACGCCTTAAGTAAAGGGCTCCTGCGGTTTCTGGCACTAGGATTCCCAGCAGATGTCGCCGAGGAAGAGGAGACGCGGTGCATGCGGCACGCTGCTGTCACTGCTCGCGCTGATCTCCCTCGCCGCGCCAACCTCCGCCGCCGCACAGGAACCCGAACCGGCCTTCTGCGCCCGCGGAACGCTGCACGACTACCTGGCGCCGCTGAAGCGGATGCCGAAGCTGCGCGAACTGCCCTATCGGAGGAGGGCGGAGCCTTTCTTTCGCGGCGTCCGCATCGGTGCCTCGGGTCCAACGCTGGCGGTCTCTGGCGGCAGCGCCGGCTACCAGTTCCAGTGGGACGCCAATCCGAAGTGGGACATTACGGTGACGTTTGCGCGGGTGAACCAGCGCGGCAAGGTCCTCCAGAGTCTCGGGCGGCGCCACCTACGCTTCGCTGAGCTTCCCCCCGACGGCATCACGGAACCCCACATCCCCCTGCCCCGCAAACCGGGGACCTATCGGTCGACGCTCGTGATCCGCTCGCACTCCGGCCGCCGGCTGGCCGAGTTCGGCAACTACTACCGCGTGATCCGACCCACCGTGCACGCTCGCCTGGCGCTCACCGCCTCGACCTACCGGCCCGGTGACACCCTCTTCGCCCGGGTCGAAAACCCCGGCGCCGCCTTCGTCCTCTTCGGCCAGGAATACGCGATCGAAAAGCTCGAAGGCGAAAGCTGGG
>DASSNA010000002.1:0-2048 GCA_035688445.1 Solirubrobacterales bacterium
GGTGGAGCTCGCCTTCGGAGACCACGTCGAGGCCGAGCCCCTCTTCGGCGACTATCCGAAGGAAATGCGGCGACGCAAACGCTTTTGCCGAATACAGAACCTGGCCGTCAGAGCCCATCGCGGCGATGTACTCGGCGCAGCGCCGGCGCACAGTCTCCTCGTCGTAGACGTAGAGCGGCGTGCCGTGCTCACGCGCCAGCGTGGTCAGGTCGCAACCGCCGATCTCCATGTGGCCGGCAGCGTTGACCCGGTACGTAACCGGGAAGAGCAACTAGGGCGCTACTACTAGTTGAGGCCTGAGCCGCAGGAGCCGCAGGAGCCGCCGCAGCATCCGCCGCCGCCCGTCGACTCGCCGGCCGACTCGCCGCCGAAGTCCATCGACTCGAGGGAGCCGCCGGCGAAGGCGAAGCTCGACACGAGGACGCGGGTCTTGGTCGACTCGCAAGACGGGCAGACCTGTGCGGCGTCGCGCTCGGCGTAGCGGGTCAGGACCTCGAACTTCCCCGAGCAGCTCTCGCACCGATACTCGTAGATGGGCATCTCATGGACGATTCTAAGCTCGCCGCGCTGGCGCGATCGATCGATGGTTGGCGGGGGCTGGTCAGCGGACCCGCCGAGCCGCTGGTGCGGGACTGCCTGGTGCTGGTCGAGCATCTCGGCGACGCCCGCACGATCGTCGACGTCGGCTCCGGCGGAGGCCTGCCGGGGCTGGTGCTGAAGATCGCGCGGCCGCAGCTCCAGGTGACGCTGATCGAGGCGGACGCCGCCAAAGCAGCGTTCCTCGTCCACGCGGCGGCGTTACTCGACCTCGACCGCGTCGAAGTGGTCGACCGCCGCGCTGAGGAGGCAGCGCACGACCCGGCCCTCCGCGAGGCATTCGACGTCGCGGTCGCCCGGGCGCTCGCGCCGATGCCGGTCCTGGCGGAGCTGTGCCTGGGGTTCGTGCGGGTTGGCGGCCGGCTCCTGGCGCAGAAGACAGCGCGCGAAGACGTCGCGGCCGCGGGGCGGGCGATCGAGGTGATGGGCGGCGGGCCGGCGCGGGCGGTGGCCGCGCCGTCGGAGCTTCGCGAGTCCGGGACGATCGTCATCGTCCAGAAGATCCGCGCGACCCCGGAGGGTTATCCGCGGCGGGCCGGCCTCCCGGCGCGGAAGCCACTCTGATCGCGGGCCCTCCCTCTCCCGCCGGCTTCCCTCCCCCGAGCCGGACCAACCTGGTGTCAAGTTAAGGTCGCTCGCGGGCGGGGGGAACCCAGGGTGTTAAGAAGAGGCGCGCGACACGGAGATGAAAGCGTCGCGAGGGTCGCCTCGCGCCGTTCGTCGCTCCCCGTTACCTGCTGGTCAGCTCAGGACCGCGGTCCCAGCCGCCTTGATCGTCTTCAGGTTGCTCAACGCGAGCTGCTGCACCGGCGCCGGCAGCGGTGCGTACTGCAGGCTCGAGCCCTCGCTCTGTCCCTGAGTGATGAGCCATTTGAACAGGTTCACCACCGCCTTGCCCTTCTGAGCGTCCGAGTACGAGGTGTAGAGGATCACCCAGCTGAAACCGGCGATCGGGTACGTCGTGTCACCGGGTTCATTCACGATCGAGAAATTCGTCGCGGAGATGTCCGGTACCTGTGCCGCGGCGGCGGTCGCCCCCGCGACCGATGGCTGAACGAACTTGCCGCTGGCGTTCTTGATCGCTGCCATCTTCATGTTGGTCTGCACGGCGTAGGCGAGCTCGACGTAGCCGATCGAGCCGCGTGTGCTCGTGATCGCCTGCGCCACCGCCTGGTTGCCGCTGCCGCCCACGCCGACCGGCCACTTCACCGACTTGGCGACCCCGACGCTCGACTTCCATTCGCTCGAAACCTTCGCCAGGTAGTCGGTGAAGATGTAGGTAGTACCGCTGCCGTCCGCTCGGTGCGCGACCGTGATGTTGGTGCTCGGCAGCGACACTCCCGAATTCAGCGCCGCGATCGCGGGGTCGTTCCACTTCTTGATGTGGCCGAGAAAGATGCCCGAAAGCGTGTCGGCGTCTAGGTTCAAGCTGTCGACGCCGGGGACGTTGA
>DASSNA010000010.1:0-2120 GCA_035688445.1 Solirubrobacterales bacterium
GCTGGTGCCGTTCGGCTGGAGCCTCACCCGCGAGCGGGTCGACGTTCTGCGTCGCACCCCGGTCGACCTGGAGCACGCGGCTTACTGCGAGCCGCTGCGGCAGGCGGCGCTCGCCTTGGGCGGCGAGCTGCCGGCGGCGGCGCAGGTGGTGCTCCTGGGCAGCATCGCGACCGGCAAGTACGTCGACGTGCTGGCGCCGGTCCTCGGCGAGCGCCTGCGCTTCCCGCGCTGCTTCGCGGGCGCCGGCGACATGCGCCGCGGCTCCCTCCTGCTGCGCGCGGCCCGCGACGGCGAGGAGCTCGAGTACGTCACGCTCGACGCGCCGCGTCATGCGTCACGCCAGGGCCGCCGCTCCTGATTTTCGCCCGATTCACGACCCGTCGTTCGGGTGATGGTATGGCCCTTGCAGTCTTCCTTAGTCGAGACGAAAGCCCCCGACCAAGCCCCTCAGACGAGTTGTATGCAACGGGTTTCCGGGGTTTACCGACATGAGGCGCAACGAAAAGGAGGATGTCATGGTTCGATCCCAGAAGTCGGGCTGGAAGCCCTTCATCCTGCTGACGGCCCTGCTGGCGGTGACCGCCACCACCGGGTGCCGTGTCCGGCAGACCCAGGATGGCAAGATGCCCGAGGTGGACGTGAAGGGGGGGCAGGTGCCGAAGTACGACGTCCAGCCCGCCGAGGTGGAGGTCAAGACGAAGAAGAAGGAGATCACCGTCCCCGACGTCAGCGTGAAGATGCCGCCGAAGGACAACACGCAGCCCTCCGACACCAACAAGCCGCCGCAATAACCGGAAGCTCCGCGCCGGCACGGAGCTGGTCGATCTGATGAGTCAGGAAGGGCGGGGGAAACCCCGCCCTTTTCCGTCTAGCCGGCCTTCCGCATCATCCGCGCCTGCACCTCGCGAACCTCGGCCTCGGCCAAAAGCTTCTGCGCGATCGTCAGCACCCCGAACTCTACGGTGTTGAGCTGCGCCCTCACGACCTGGAGACTCGCGTTGGTCTCGGAGCGAAACTGCTCGAGGTCCGCACGAATGGCCTCGAGCGCTGATTTGAGCTCTACGTCCATGCCCCCTCCCCTAGCATGCAGGGACTATGATCGTGGAACTCGGCGACGTCAATTCCCTCTGTCCGGAACAACCCGCTGCGGTCAGCCGTAGCTCTCGCGGTGGATGCGCTCGTCCGGCACGCCGATCGACTCGAGCGCCGCGAGCACTGTCTCCAGGAACCGCGGCTGCGGCGCCTCGCCGCGCTCGCGGGCGGCCTGGCGCTCGAACTTGCCGACGCCGGGGCCGCAGGCGAAGACCTCGACGGCCGTGGGGTCCGGGATGTGCTCGCAGATCAGCTCCGCGCCGACGCGGCCCACGCGGCAGCCGTGCCGGCGCGCCGCTTCCGGGTCGCGGGAGAGGGCGTGCACGATTTTCAACCGGTCCGGATACTGCGCGGCGAGCGCCTCGAACTGGGCGCGGAAGATGATGTCCTCCCAGGTCTTGTTGCCGTAGACCAGGGTGTGGCGCAGCTTCAGCCCCAGGCCGAGGCAGTGCTTGAGGATGCTCAGGTTGGGCACGCTCCCGGAGCCGGCGCAGATGTGCACGACGTGGTCGGTGCGCGACTCGATGTCGGCCGGCAGCGTGTACGGGCCGCCGAAGCCGGTGACCACCATCCGCGTTCCCGGCGGGGTGCGCCAGACGAGGAGCGGCGAGAGGAGCGGCGGGTACTTGGTGAGCCCGGAGACATACTGCTCCTCCTTCACCGTCACCGCCAGGTATCTCTCGTGCGGCGCCGAGGAGAGCGAGTTGGCGCGCGCCGGCTCGCGCTTCCCCTTGAGGTCCTCGAAGTACTGGCAGAAGCGGTCGAGGGCCGGGAACTGCTGCGGCTTGATGGTCAGGAAGTGCCCGGGCTGATACTCCAGGCGGTCGTTGCCGGTGAACAGGACGAGGGTCGCGGTGTCCGGCGTCTCGCGGACCACCTCGGCGACCATCACCTCCAGCTCCTTGATGCGCGGGCGGGGGGCGGTCTCGGGATCGACCAGGTTCGGGTGCCGGCGATCCGGCGCCGGCGGCAGGGCGGGCTGCGGCTCAATCACGGTCTCCTCCCTGGTTCCCGGCCGCGGGGGACGG
>DASSNA010000011.1:0-9467 GCA_035688445.1 Solirubrobacterales bacterium
GTCGAGCCCGGGCCGGCATGAGCGGGCGACCAAGCGCCACGCCGAGGCGAAAGCGACAGTCGATGAGCTTTATGCGGAATGGGAGGAGGTTCAGGCGGCCGCTGACGCCACCTGAATCACCTGCGTGCCCTTGGCCGGCGCCAGCGTGATGTTGCGTACGCGAACCTTTTCGGGTGCGGAGTCGACCGCTCGCAGCTCGGCCCGCTCGACGAACTCGCGCAGGATCGTCCGCATCTCGTATTCGGCGAAGGAAGCGCCGATACAGCGCCGTACGCCGCCGCCGAAGGGGATCCAGGCGTAGTTGTCGGTTTTGCCGTCGAGGAAGCGCTCGGGCCGGAACTCCTCAGGGGCGGGGAAGAGGTCCTCGTGGTAGTGAAGGGCGGCGATCGCGGGCAGCACGAACGTGCCCTTCTCGAGCTCGTAGCCGCCGATCGTCGCCGGCCCCGTCAGCTTGCGGGCGACGTCGATGATTACCGGCCGCGCTCGCAGCGTCTCCTTGACGGTGGCGCCCAGGTAGTCCTCCTCGCCCGCCGCCAGCGAGGCGCGCAGCTTGCCCAGCGCCTCGGGGTTGCGGACCAGCCGCTCGATCGCCCAGGCGAGGCCGGTCGCGGTCGTCTCGTGGCCGGCGCCGAGGACAGTGACCAGCTCGTCGCGCAGTTCGCGGTCGCTCATCGGCGCGCCCTCCTCGTCGCGGGCGCTGAGCAGTAGCGAGAGCACGTCGTCGCGCTCCTCGTGGCCGGGCTCGGCCCGGCGCAGCCGGATCTCCTCGTAGATGAACTCATCCAGCGCTTCGCGCGAGCGGACGAACCTGGGCCAAGGGCTGAGGGGCCCGAGGTTGCGGCGCAGCAACGGGATCGGCAGGGAGGTGATGACGCCGACCCGCCTCGCGAAGTCGTCGATCAGCCGCTCGAAGCGCTCCAGCCGCGCCTCGTCGTGGACGCCGAAGACGGCGCGCATGATTACCGCCAGGGTGATCCGCTGGGTGTGAGGGCGCAGCGCGAAGGGCTCGCCGACCGGCCAACTCTCCATCTCCTGGCGGGTCATCTCGACAATCAGTTCGCCGTAGCGCTCGATTCGCTCGCCGTGGAAGGGCGGCAGCAGCAGTTTGCGCTGGCGCATGTGCGGCTCGTCGTCGAGAGTGAGGACCGAGTGCGGCCCCAGCGCCGGCTCGAGCACGGTCGCGTTCGCCTCACCGGCGTGGAAGACCGAGGGAGCGCCGGTGAACACTTCTTTGACGAGGTCCGGCCGGGCGACGTAGATGACCTGCCCGAAGAAGGGGAAGCGAACGCTGAAGATGTCGCCGTAGCGGCGCTGTTGGGTGGAAAGGAACCCGAGCGGGTCTCGCGCGTAGCGGAGCGCCTGCGCGACCGCCGGCGCCCGCGACCCCGGCGGCAGCCCCCGAGCGCCGGCCGCCCGAGGATGGGGAAGAGTGGCCTGCTCCATCGCCGGGAGGTTACGCGAAAACTGGCTGCCCAGCCAGTTCCCCTTCGTGATTTCCGAACTGCATCAAATTTCCGGGCTGGGGGGCAGGAAATTTGATGCAGTTCGCCAGGCGCGCTTAGAAGACGATCGTGCGATCGCCGTCGAGGAGGACGCGGTCGTCCAGATGGGCCACCACCGCTCGCGCTAGGACCAGGCGCTCGACGTCGCGGCCGAGACGGATCATGTCGGCGACCTCGTCGCGGTGGTCGACGCGGGTCACGTCCTGGGCGATGATCGGGCCGGCATCCAGCTCCGCGGTCACGTAGTGGGCGGTGGCGCCAATCAGCTTCACCCCGCGCTCGTAGGCGCGGTGGTAGGGGTCGGCACCGACGAAGGCGGGCAGGAAGCTGTGGTGGATGTTGATCGCCGGTGCGCCGAGGCCGCGAAGGAAGTCCTCGGAGAGGACTTGCATGTAGCGGGCGAGGACGAGCAGGTCGATCCCCTCCAGTAGGTCGAGGATCTGCCGCTCCGCCTCCGTCTTCGCGGCCGGCTCGACCGGGACGTGATGGAAGGGCAGCCCGACCGCCTCCACTTGGTCGCGGTGGTCTGGGTGGTTGGAGACGACGCCGGCCAGCTCGCCGCCGAGGTCGCCGTTGCGCCAGCGCCAGAGCAGGTCGGAGAGGCAGTGGTCCTCGCGGCTGACCATGATCGCCGCCCGCTTCGTCTGTGCCGCGTCGTGGAACTCGTAGTCCATCTCGAACGGCTCGCCGATCTCGCGGCCGAAGCGCAGCTCCAGCCCCTCGCGCTCGCCGTCGGGGACGTGGTCAAAGACCATCCGCATGAAGAAGCGCCCCTCGGCGCTCGAGTGCTGGTCGACGTCGACGATGTTGAGCCCGGCCTCGGCGAGGAAGCCGCTGACGCGGGCGATCAGCCCCGGCCGGTCGGGGCAGGCGAGCAGCAGCCGCGAGGTTGGCGTGCCTCCCATCCACCGATGATCGCGGATAGGCTGCGGCCGATGCGGATCGCCGCCGTCCCAGATGGACCGATAGAGCGCCTCGGGCTGCTCCTCCACAAACTGCCGACGCCGATCGGCGAGGCGATGTATTCGATGCCGATCGCCCGCTCGCTGCAGGTCGCGCAGCGGACCGGGATCCTGCCGGCGCTGGCCGAGGGACCGCGCGAGCCGGGTGAGCTGGCCGAGCATCTGGGGCTGCAGAAGACCGGCACCGAACGCGTCCTCGACGTGATCGCCTCACTCGGGCACGTCAAGCAGCTCCCCGACGGCCGCTACGAGATGACCTCCAGCGGCCGCCCCTGGCTCGACCCGCGCTCGGATACCTACCTCGGCGACTTCCTCGCCGACACCGCCTACTACTGGGATTGGTACGCGGGCCTGGAAGACCTGGTCCGCGACGGCAAGCACGTCGAGCTGCACGAGAAAGGGCCCGAGGACCCCTACTGGCGCTCCTACATCCGCGGCCAGTACCAGGTGGCGCGGCTCTCCAGCGCCGAAGTTGCGAAGGCGATCCCGCTCGCCCGTGGCGCCCACTCGGTGCTGGACGTGGCCGGTGCCCACGGCGAGTTCTCGATGGCGCTCTGCCGCCGCCACGAAGGGCTGCGGGCGACGATCGTCGACCTGCCCGGCAGCGCCAGGGTGGGGGAGGAGATCGTCGCCGAAGCGGGGATGAGCGACCGCGTCCGCCACCTCGTCGGCGACATGTTCGAGGTCGACTACGACGGCGAGTACGACGGCGCGCTCGCCTTCAACATCATCCACCACCTCTCGCCCGAGCAGATGCGGGCGCTGTTCGCGCGCATCCGGGCGGCGCTGCGGCCCGGCGCGCCGCTCTGCGTGCTCGACCTCTACGACCGGCCGAGCGGCCAGCGGGCCAACCTCGCCTCGATCCTCGGCCTCTTCTTCCACCTCACCTCGGGAGCGGACACCTACACCACCGAGGACGTCTCGCGGTGGCTGGGGGAGAGCGGCTTCGGCAAGGCCGAGGTGAAGTCGTTCCGGACGCTGCCGGACCTGCGTCTGCTGATCGCAAAAGCAGCCTAGAAGCGACTTGCGGTCGCAAGATCGCGACCACTTAATACGGGGCCGATTGCGTACTCACGCCTGCGCTCGTGCGGAGTTGCACAAAAGAGGCGCCATCTGTGACGGTGGCCACACATATCCCTTCTCTGTAGAAGCTCAGGCACAGAGAAAGCCGAGGAAATCGGCTGAATGAGCCGCTTGAGCGAGAAATTTCAGGCGCTTAGGCGTGCTTGGCCAAGGTGCCCGTCAGGCGAACTCGCCGCCGGCGAGCGCCCGGATTCCTTCGGTAGTCAGGGCCGGTCCGGGCGGCCAGATGAAGGAGGGGCCAGCGGGCCAGATGCGTCGTACGGATGGCGCGAGGCTTGGACTGTGGAGGAAGTCGTCAGCAATGACCTCATCCCCATAGATCCGGAAGACCTGAACCACAAGATCAAGGACGCTGATGGTCGAGAGGTACCCGTCGTTCTTGTCTTCGTCGCCGGTTTCGAGATCCCGGCCGACGGCATTGACGCGGAAGAAGCCTGACGGAGCCTGCCGTTTGCTCCAAGCGGCTTTCGCCGTGTAGACACGCATCGATTCTGGCGGCTTGAGGGTCCCCCGGCAGTCGTACATGGCGGCGTAGTCGCTGTCGAGGACCAAGCGCCGCGGCATGACCCGGCTCATTACGAGAGTCTTCAAGGTCGCCCACGCCGCAACGGTGGCTTGGCCGCCGGAATGCAGTTCACGGCCGCCCCCCAACAGCAGATGCTGGGTGCAGGCTTTCATCGCATCCTCGATTTCGTGCATCCATCCGGTGTTGCACGGCTCGCACACGTCCTTGACAGTCAGATCGAACAGCCGCAGGTTGATCTGTCGCACCCGACCGAGATGCGAGTCGTCCATCGTGTAGTTCACGTTCTGCTCGGCAAGCGAAGACGGCAGGAGCTTTCTGACCCAGGCGGGCCACAAATGCTCATTGCTCATCTTCAGTCCTTCTCGGCCGCAGAACACGCAACGACCTTTTCCCTTGCCCATCCTTCGCGATCCTACTAAGCGCTGAGTGGGCTACTTGTCAAGCTCACTTGACAATCCGCCGCTCTGTCAAGTATGGTTGACACATGCCACCGGCCAACCGCCACCAGCCGATCCGGGCGAAGTCCTCGACCTCCGAGTACTCGGTCCATGAGTTCCTGGCCGAGTTCCCCGACGATGCCGCCTGCCTGGAGCACCTGTGGCGCACCCGCCACGCGCCCGATGGCGAGCACGCCCACTGCCCCAAGTGCGACTGTCGGCGCGCCTTCAAGCGCTACGCCACCAAGCAGCAGCGCCAGTCGTGGACCTGCACGGGCTGCGGGCATCATCTGCACCCGACCGCCGGGACGATCTTCCACCGTTCCTCGACCTCGCTGCGGCTGTGGTTCTACGCGATGCACCTGATGACTAGCACTCGCTGCGGGATCTCCGCCAAACAGCTAGAGCGCGAGCTGGGCGTCCACTACAAGACCGCCTGGCGCATGTTCAACAAAATCAGGACCGAGCTGATGTGCGATCCCGAGCCGGCTCCCAAACTCAAGGGCGAGGTCGAGATAGACGAGACCTCCTGGGGCGGGAAGCCGCGCAAGAAACTGAAACCACGCTCGCGGGAGCTGGCCCAGCACCGCGAGTCCCGCGCGACGATCCTGGGGATGGTCGAGCGCGGCGGCCGGGTGCGGCTGCGGGTAATCGCGTCACGACGGGGCGAGCCGCTTAGTTCAGCGGTGCGAGCGCATCTGGACCCGGCCGCGTTCATGCTCACCGACGATTGGGTTGCCTACAAACCGTTGCGGCGGGAGTTCGACCATGCCGTAATCAACCACTCGACCGGCTGCTATGTGGACGGCAACGTCCACACCAACACGATTGAGGGGTTCTTTGGCAACCTGAAAACGGGGATGCGCGGTGCCTACAAGAAGGTCTCCCCCAAACACCTCCAGTCCTACCTGGACGAGTTCGCTTGGCGGCATAACAACCGCTACCACGGGCAGCGCTCCATGTTCCACGCCTTGGTCAGGGAAGCGGCGAGGCAATGAGCGAGGCCACCGCGATCCGCCGCATCCAGGCCGCAGTCAAAAAGCGGGCGAAGGCCGACGAAGCCAAACGGGAGGCGACCGAGCAGCTGCGCCGCTCCTGCCGCGAAGCTCAGGCGGCGGGCGTTCCGATCACCCGGATTGCTTCGGAGGCCGGTCTTTCCCGTCAGGGCGTTTACGACCTACTGGCGGAGCGACCTTCCGCATAGCCGCGTCGAACTCGCCTTTGGTCGGGACCGGGACCTCGAGCCCTTTGGGCGTCTTCTCGGTGCGGCGCTTCCCCGACTTCGGCATGCACACAAGCTACAAGGAGCGCTCTCGATGGTTGACCTTTTCTCGGCAGATGGGACTACCGACAACGTTGCGGCCCTTAATCGCCGAATAGCAGAAGTAACATCGTCCAAAGCGCATTTCTCAGGCGATGACCAAGGCCGGGATCAAGAGTCCGCAGCCCATCCAGGACAGCGACTACAGGACGACGTGCCCAATTTGCGGGACCGAGCAGAGCCTTGACCAAGCGGGCGTCAGCGACGATGAGAGCGGCTTCAACACCACCTATGACTGCACGAGTGGCTGCGGCCCAATTCTGATCGTCAGCGATTGGAGCGAGCAGAACCCCCAGGAGGGAGCCGGGTACCGGATCGGTGACTGGGTCGTCCGCAACCCGAGAGATCTCTTCTTCTTCCAAACGGGGCTCAGTAAGCAGGTCGTGTTTCCCGCCTCGCCCGCTGCCCTGGGTGGCGGCCCGGAGCAATAGCCCCGAGCCGCACGCAGGTTCAAACCTCCACCACCCAGCGCCCGTGAGCCTCGGTGTTCGGGAGCCAGGCCAGCCCCTCGATCAGATCGTCAGAGCGGCACTCCAAGGCGCAGACGAGTTTGACCAGCGTGTCGAGCCGGGGCATCCGCTTGCCGTTCTCCAGCAGGCTTATCTCGGTGCGGTGCAGTTCGGTCAGAGCGCCGAGTTCTTCCTGCGTGATCCCCGCCTTGCTTCGAGCGCGGCGCAGGTTGGCGCTGAAGCGTTCGTTGAGGCTCATGGCAACTCCAGCCAGTTGAAGTGCCGAGCGGCCAGCGTCGGCATCACGGTCTGCCCGTCGCGCCAGACGAGGCCGACCGTCTCTAGCTCGCTGATCGCCCGCTCCACGCCCTCCGGATCGTCCATCTCCTCTGCGATCAGCTTCTGCCTCACCGGGTTGGGGGAGGCGAACAGCAATAGGGCCAGAACCGTGCGCTGGGTCTTCCAGTCGTCACGCTCAGTCGAGCGCTGGCTACTCTCGTCCTGCATGGGAAGCCTGCCTTCCTGTGCCAGGCCGGGGGCTGTTAGCGCAGCGCCCCGGCCGCTTCGTTGATTGGGAAGCGGCAGATTCGCTACTGGCTCAGGCGGAAAACGCTTCTACAGAGAAGGGATATGTGTGACGGTGGCCACACATAGCGCCGGGGCGAGCCGTCACGGTTCCGCGCTTGCTCACGAAACGCAAACAATTCCTCACGATTCTGCTCATACTTCTGGCCTTCCCCGCGGCCGCGTACGCGGCCGGTGGCGGAGATCAAGGCGGCCTCGCCTGGATTAGTCAGGCCGAGGTTGCGCCTCGCGCCGATCACCCTGCGACTGAATCGACGACCGCGTTCCCGCGGCCGGTCGCCAACTTCCGCCGGACCGTCGACAGGATCTCCCGTCAGATCCGCGCCGAAGAACGGGCCGAGGCCCGCAAGCGGCAGCGCGAACAAGAAGAACGCTTCGCCGATCTCCCCGGCGGCGTCTCGCTGGAAACGCTGAACGCGATCGCTTCTTGCGAGTCCGGCGGCGACCCGACCGCGGTCTCTTCTGATGGCACCTACCGCGGCAAGTACCAGTTCGACTACGGCACCTGGGAATCGGTCGGTGGCCACGGCGACCCCGCCACGGCCCCCGAAGCCGAGCAGGACTACCGCGCGGCGCTGCTCTACACGCGCTCCGGCTCCAGCCCCTGGCCCGTCTGCGGCTGACATCAAAAACCCGCCGGCGTTCGTCTTTTCCCCGAAATAGGCGTGAAAAGGACGAACGCCGACCGCGCTTCTACGATCCTCGGCGATGAGTGAGGAGCAGATACCGCCTGGCGAAGAGCAGGTGCCGGCTCCCGACCCGGAGGGGCCGCAACGCAAACCGCCGAAGGAGGCGATCGCCGAGGCGCGGGTGCGGGCGCCTACGCGCGGCAACCGCAAGCTCGAGAGCTTCCTCGAGGCGGTCAACCGCGACGAGCAGGTGCGGGCCTGGTGGTACATGACCCAGGTCCACTCCGAACGGCTGGGGATGTCGGATCACTCCTGGGTCCACATGCAGATCGTCCTCAACATCGCCCTGCGGCTGCTGCGGCTGCTGGTCCGGGCGGGGGTCGAGCCGGCGATGGTCGCCGACCACGGGATGCGCGACCGCGACGCCGAAGTGGTCGTCGCCGGCGGCGCCCTCCTCCACGACGTCGGCATGTCGATCCACCGCGCCGACCACGAGTCCTACTCGCTCTTCCTTGCCAGCGGCGCCCTCCAGCGCCTCCTTGCCGACGCCTACAAAGAGCCGGAGCGCACCGTCGTCGCCTCCGAGATCCTCCACGCGATCATCGGTCACCGCCGCCGCGGCGAGCCCTACACGGTCGAGGCCGGCGTCGTCCGCGTCGCCGACGCGCTCGACATGGCCCAGGGCCGCACCCGCATCCCGCTTGAGAAAGGCCACGAGGGGATCCACTCGATCTCCGCCGCGGCGATCGACGAGGTCCGGATCGAGGCCGGCGAGGAGCGGCCCGTCCGGATCGAGGTCCAGCTCAACAACTCCGCCGGCATCTTCCAGGTCGACGACCTCCTCGCCACCAAGATCCGCGGCACGCCCCTGGAGGGCCGCATCGAAGTAGTCGCCAAGGTCGAGGGCGAGACCGAGAAACGCCTGCTGAGCGGCTTCCGGCTTAGTTAAAACGGGCGAGGTCGCTGCGGCGCTGTTCCTTGCGCTTCTCGAGCCTGCCCTGGATCAGCGAGAGGACGATCACGAGGGCGGCGAAGAAGAAGATCACGCCGAAGCAGAAGAAGGTCACCGTTTTGTCGGTGGTCGGGCCGGCGAGGCCGACGCCCTCGTCGGCGAAGGCGGCCGGGGCGAGGACCAGCATCAGGGCCCAGACCGAAAGCAGGGCTGCGACGGTGCGCTTCACGGCCGGAAATCTAGCGCACCAAGGGGCGCCCAGCAGTTGCGTGGTTCCTTTGTCGTCTATAGCCGGACAAAGGAACCACGGAAGTGGAAGGATGGCTGCCGATGTCGAACCTCGAGGCGCTCCTGCTCGGGGTGGTCCAGGGACTGACTGAGTTCCTGCC
The DNA here is from genome assembly GCA_035688445.1 of Solirubrobacterales bacterium. Classification (GTDB taxonomy): domain Bacteria; phylum Actinomycetota; class Thermoleophilia; order Solirubrobacterales; family 70-9; genus VAYN01. The sequence goes on from DASSNA010000011.1 coordinate 8,836, forward strand.
GATCTCCTCCTCGGGCCACCTGATCATCGTTCCCTGGCTGCAGGACTACACGTTCCTGCAGGACCACGACGCCTTCAACAAGACCTTCGACGTCGCCCTCCACGCTGGCACCCTGGTCGCCGCGATCGCCTACTTCCGGACCGAGGTGGTGACCCTGCTGCGCGGCTTCTGGCAGGCGCTGCGCCAGCGGGCGATCCGCACTGATGAGCAGCGCCTCGCTGTCGCGATCGCGATCGGCACGGTGCCGGCCGTGATCGCCGGCGGCCTCGGCTCCAGCTTCATCGACGAACACCTCGGCGAGCCCTGGATGATTGCGATCCAGCTGATCGTCTTCGGCGCCTTGCTCGGCTACGCCGACCGGATGCCGCAGCGGCGCCGCCTGGGCGAGGCGAGCCTGCGCGACGGCTGGTACATCGGCCTCGCCCAGGTGCTGGCACTGGCGCCGGGAACCTCGCGCTCGGGGATCACGATCACCGCCGGGCGCTGGCTCGGCCTCGACCGCGATGCCGCCGCCCGCTTCTCCTTCCTGCTGCTGATCCCCGCCGTCGCCGGCGCCACCGCCTACAAGGCCCTGGAGGCCACCAAAGAAGGCCTCCCACCCGGGGTCGCCGGCCCGATGGTGGTGGGGACGA